>JAYTOQ010000667.1:0-1646 GCA_043747665.1 Polyangiaceae bacterium
CCTCTGTCGGGGAGCGATTTACTTCGCGAGCGTGCAGCGCAGCCCGTAGCGCGCCTGGGCCGCGAAGGCGCTTGCGATGAGCTCGCCCGGCTTGTTCGACGACCCGGAGCCACCGTGCGCGCCCGCCCGGGTGAGCTGCGCGGCGCGCTCGGGCGTCTGCCCATCGTAGGTGCCGGCGATCCGTTCGATGCATGCGCGCGTCGTCGTGAGCCGGACGCGCGCATAGAGCGAGTGCATCGACCCGGCCCCTTGCGGAAGCTTGATTCGCGCGGTGCCCGGCAGCGATGTGTCGAAGCTCCACCCGACGACGTCGTCGGTGCAGGCCTCGAGCGAGCGTCCCGCGAGGTCGGCGTAGCCGAGGGGCTCGGGCTCGCCGAGCTGCGCGGTCTCGAGATCGATCGGCAGCACCCAGCGCGTCGGTGTGTTGCGCTCGGCGGTCGGCTGGCCGTCGACGACCAGCCCGATGGCACGACCATCGGAGCGGCGCGCGAGCCGTGTGCCCGTCGGTCGGCCCGTCTCGACGGCGGCGCGAGAGATGCGAACCAGCTCGCGAGCGACAGCGCCGTCGACCTGCCAGATGGTGGTGACCTGCGCGATGGCTCCAGGCGGCGGCGGCGTAGCGATGAACCAGCGACCCGCAGCGCGCGTGATGGCGTCGATCTCGAGGAACGGCTCACCGTCGGCGCGATGGATCTCGACCGGGGCGCGATCGGCCTCGAGCTCGATCGGCGTCGTCTCCGTGCGGCTCGTGCGACGAGCGATGAGCAGCGCGTGCGAAGGATCGTCGCCAGTCGCCATCGAGAACACGCCTGAATACCCGGAGTAGTAGCTGCCCCCCATGCCTCCGTACATGGACGACTGCTTCGTGTAGTCGAGCATGGTCGGCGGCGGCACGACCGGCAGCGAGGACCGCGTCTCCGGCCACGCGGCGAACGGCGAGAGCCAGCGCACCTGCCACTTGCCTTGCGTGTCCCAGTCGCCGCCCTTCGGTCCCCACGCGTAGATGCGCGCGAGGCTGCCGAGGCGCGGGAAGTGCTCGGGAAGGTCCTGGACCTCGAACGGCATGCCGCGCTCCGACTCGCGCAGCAGCGGCGCCGCCTGCGCGAAGAACGCCGGCATGTCGGTGACGCCGCCGATCCCGGTCGTCGCGAGGACCGGCGGACCTCCGAACGTCCGTCGCGTCACGGTCGGCGGCGTCGGCACGGTCGGTCCCTTGATCTTCGGCGCGGGCGGCGCGGGCATCGTCCTGGTCGTCGCCTCGCATGCGAGCGAGAGCTGGGGAGGGGAGACGCTCACGGTCGATCGATGTGGCGGCGGCGCGGCAGGCACAGGGATCTTCTTCGGCTCGCCCCAGCCCACGCGCAGCCAGCCTGCCGCGAGGCACCCGACCGGGCCGCAGGCGCGGCGCTCTACCTTGTTCACGGGGACGAGCGGCTCGGGGAGCTCGAGGCTCGTCCACGTCATCCCGCCGTCGCTGGTCTCGAAGCCGCGTCGCGAAGCCGTCCAGCCGAAGCCGTAGCGCCCAGACACGAAGGGCATGCCGGCGTCGCGAATGAACTGCCCGGGCGTCGCGTGCCCGTCGAGCGCGATCTCGATCCCCAGCATCGCGCCGCCCGCTTCGATCCATCCGCCGACCACGCCGGGCC
>JAYTOQ010000668.1:0-5094 GCA_043747665.1 Polyangiaceae bacterium
TCCATGGACGTCTACCTCGACGGCACCGCGGAGTGGACCGGTTCGAACGAGCTGCCGTCGATGGATCGCGGAGCCTTGGCGCTACAGATCAACGAGGGCAAGCCGAAGCTCGTTCACCTGCCCGAGCCCACTGCCGCCGACAGCATCTCGAGCAAGCACATCGAGGCGACGGTCGGCAACGACGGCTCGGCGCAGATCGACTGGCGGGTCGACATCACCGGTGCGTCGGCAGGCTCGTGGCGCCAGCGCTATCACGCGAAGGCCACGCAGAAGCAGCGCGTGCAGGAGGACCTCTCGTCCGAGATGCCGGGCGTCGAGATCGCGTCCGTGACGTCGAACGACCTCGAGGACGTCGAGCAGAAGGTGCAGGTCCGCGCGAAGGCCCGGGCACCGAGCTACGCGCGACGCGACGGCGAGTCGTGGACGATGCCGGTGGGCGCCAAGGAGCACATGGTCCGGTCGTGGGCGCCGCTCTCGACGCGGCGACGTGACATGCGGATCTACGCGCTCTCGACGCAGGAGAACGAGACCATCGTGAAGCTGCCGCAAGGCGCCAAGGTCATCGGGCCGCCGCATGCCGCCGAGGGCAAGTCGCCGTTCGGCTTCTTCAAGGTCGACGTCGACACCACACAGCCTGGAACGGTGCGCGTGAAGACCACGGTCGGCATCACCAAATCGCGGATTTCCGCCGCTGAATATGGGGCGTTTCGCACGTTCTGCGAGCAGGCCGATCGCGAGCTCGGTCAGTCGCTGACGTTCACGGTCGGCAAGTGAAAGCGCGCATGACGAGATTCGCCCGATTCAAGAAGGCTTCGTTCGCAATGAGCGTCGTGGCAGTGCTCTCTGCGTGCGGGAGTCCCCCCAGCGGCAATACCGCCGTCGATCTCAAGAGCCTTCGCTCGAGCGCGAAGGGCTCGGCAGACGGAGAGAAGACTGGACGCTGGCTGCTCGACGAGATGCTTGCGCCCGGCGGCACCGCGAAGAACGCCGACGAGGCGCGCACGCAGCTGGAGCGCGCGAAGGACAAGGGGCTCTACGCGTCGATCGGCGGCGGCCTCTACGACGAGGTCCACGGCGAGCCGCGCAAGGCCGCGCAGCAGTACGTCGCCGCGCTCAAATTCGCAAAGAGGAGCGACGATCCCGCGGCGCCGCTCGCGGCCTGGTTCGCGTCGCATCATCTCGTGGGGCTCCGCGGGAGCGTCGCGAACCTCTGGGACCAGAACAAGACCACGCTCCTCCCGATCATCGAGGCGCCCGGTCACGTCGGATGGCGCTCGCTCGCCGAACTGCACGAGTGGTCGACCGCGGAGGCTCTCGACAAGGCCGAGGTCACCGGCGACGCGTACGACGCGCTCGTCACCAGCCGCATGGGCTGCGCGCGGAAGCTGCGCATCGCCGGTCCCTTTGGGCGCGGCACCGCCGCCGAGCGCCGTCGCAGCTTCCCCGCCGAGCGCGCGCCGTGGCCGCCGTCGTGGGAAGAGGAGCCGCAGCGCGGGACCATCCCGCACGTCCTCAAGACCGAGCGTCATCGCTGCATGACGGCGAGCACCGAGAAGACCGAGGACGGCGTCTTCTACGCCGAGACGTTCTTCGATGCTCCTGCCGAGCGCGATCTGCTCGTCGCCGTGCAAGGCTCCGTCGCCGTGTGGGTCGACGACGTGCTCATCGGAGAGCGCGATCTCCGGCAGTGGGGCGTGTGGCAGCGCTTCGGAGGCGCGGTCCGCGTGGGCAAAGGCCGCCATCGCATCGTGTCGCGCATCATGGCCGACGTCGGATCGATCCGCCTGCTCAACCTCGACGGCACCTCCGCGAGCATCGAGACCGACGACGACGCGCGGAAGCCCTACGGCCTCTCGCGGCCCGTGGTGCTCGCCAATCCCAATCCCATCGACGAGCTCATCACGAAGATCGCCGACGAGAAGGACCCCGGTACGACACCGCTCGTGACCGTGCTCGGGGCGCATGCCGCCGCCGTCGACGGGCTGAACGACGTCGCCACCGTCATGATCCAGCCGCTGGTGACGCCCAAGGACGCAGCGCCCGTCGCGATCCTCATGGCCGCGCAGTACGCGCGCGCGGACGTCGCGTTCCCCGAGCAGGCGCGGCGCTCCAACGAGAAGGAGCTCTACGTTCGCGCAGCGGCGGCCGACCCTCGCCTCTGGTACGCGCGCGCGTGGCTCGTCCTCGACGACGCCGAGAGCCGTGGCCTCGTCGAAGGCGTCGAGCCGCTGAAGAAGATCGCGTCCGAGGTCCCCGGCGTCCCCGAGGTCACCGAGCAGCTCGCACGCGTCTACGGCAAGCTGGGATGGCGCGCGGAGCGAATGCGCACCGTGCAGGATCTCGCACAGCGCTTCCCCGACGATCGCGACGCCATCGCGCTCTACGTCTCGTCACTCGAGGAGGACGGCGCGCTTGCCGAGGCCGACAAGGTGGCCGAGCGCCTCAAGAAGCTCGACGCCGACTCCGAGGTCGATCTCGATCGCGCCATCGCACGACGGGACTGGAAGGCCGCCATCGCCGAGCTGCGTCGCCTCGAGAAGCGGCGTCCCGATCGCAAGGAGATCGCGGCACGCATCGCCGACGTGCTCGCGCGCTCCGGGGATCCCAGCGCCGCCGCTGCGCAGCTCCAGAAGGCGCTCGCGAAGAACCCCGCCGACGCCGCCACGCGTCTCCGCATCGCCGATTACTCGTTCGCGAAGGGCGACACGATGGCTCTTCGCCGCGCGCTCGCCGAGGCACTCCAGGCCGGATCGAAGGGCCTGGAGATCCGGGAAGCCGTCGAGCTCATCGAGGGCGCGAGCCTCCTCGAGCCGTATCGAACGAACGGCCGCAAGGTCATCAAGGAGTTCGAGGCCTGGGAGAAATCCGGCGGCGGCAAGCACATGGACGGCACGGCGGCGCGCGTCTTCGACTACGCGGCGACGTGGGTCCATCCCGACGGCTCGAGCGAGATGCTCGAGCACGAGATCCTCCGCATGCAGTCGCAGGAGGCCGTCAGCAAGGAGGCCGAGCAGCCTCCGCCCGGCGGCCTCGTCCTCAACCTGCGCGTCATCAAGCCCGATGGCTCGATCCTCGAGCCCGAGCCCGTCGCCGGCAAGCAGACGCTCACCATGCCTCATCTCGAGGTCGGCGATTACGTCGAGATCGAGCACATCACGGCGAGCGCCAGCGAGAACGCCAAGGGCAAGCAGTACCGCGGCCCGCACTGGTTCTTCCGCGAGGCCGACAAGGGCTACTGGCGCAGCGAGTTCGTGGTGCTGACGCCGAAGGATCGCAACGTCGACATCGAGGTGGTGGGCAACGTCCCTGCCCCGAAGACCGCAGAAAAAGGCACTTTCATCGAGCGCCGCTGGCGCGTCGACGAGTCGCCGCCCGCCGTCGAGGAGTCCGACAGCCCCAACCCGCGCGAGTTCCTTCCCAGCGTGCGCGTCGGCTGGGGCATCAACCTCGCCGACACGCTGGTCCGTTACGTCGACGCCGCGAGCGAAGAGACGCCGCTCGATCCGCGCATGCGCAAGGTGGCGCGCGACATCGTCGGCAAGATCCCCGCGCAGAAGAAGGACGAGCGCGCTCGTGCTCTCTATCGCTGGGTGGGCGAGGCGCTCCAAGAGGAGAAGGAGACCGACGGCCGCCGCGCCATCACCGGTCGCGCCGGCTCGCGTCAGGCCGCCTTCATGTACCTCGTGCGCCTCCTCGGGATCGAGACCGAGCTCGCGCTGGTGAAGAGCCGCATCGCGATGCCGCCCGTCGGCAAGATGAGCGAGGTCGAGACCTACGACAACGTCGTCGCGCGTCTCGACACCGATATCGGCCCGCGCTGGATGGTGGTGCGCGACAAGTTCGCGCCCTACGGTTACGTCCCCGCCGAGCTGCGCGGACAGCCCGCGATCCGCCTGATTCCGGGCACTCCACGCGACACGACGCCCGCGCTGGGCGCCGCCGACGGCGTGCTCCTCGAGGGCAAGGCCATCCTCAAGGAGGACGGCTCGGCGTCGGTCGACATCGCGCAGAGCTACGTGGGGCGCATGGGCATCGGGCTACGCGCGGTCTTCGATCGCGTGCCCGAGGCCAAGCGAAACGAGTTCGTCGAGACGCGGCTGCTGTCCGCGAACCTGCCCGGCGCTCGGCTCCGCGATCTGAAGATCGAAAACTCCGAGGACCTCGCCGCACCGCTGGTGCTGCGCATGCACGCGGAGATCCCGCAGATCGCACGGCGCGTCGGGAGTCGACTGGTCCTGAAGGCGCTCTTCCCCGTGAGCATCGCGCAGGTGGCGTCGCTCGCGACGAGGCAGACGCCGCTGCTCCTCGCTTCGTCGTCGCACGTCGAGGTGAGGTTCGAGATCGTGGCGCCCGAGAGCCTCCAGCTCCCGGGGGCGATCCCGGGCGGAGCGCTGCGCGACGGCGACCGCAGCGTGACGGTGAGCGACGCCGTGCAAGGGCACTCGATCATGCTCCGCCGCGTGGTGGACGTCCCCGCGGGCCGCGTGCAGCCGGGCGCCGAATACGCGCGCTTCGTGGCCTTCACGCAGCAAGCGGATCAGCTTCTCGAGAAGGAAATCGCGCTCGGTCGCTGACGCCGCGGGAAGGCTCGTGCGCCTTCGTGCGTTAGAATGAGCGTCGTGCGAGTCGTTTTCTTTTTGCTCGTGAGTGGGCTCGCGCACTTTCTCGCGGCGCGCTGGCTGCTTTCGACCATGTCACCGCCGCAGCGGGCACGCTGGCGGCGGGTCGTCATGGTCATGGCCGCGCTGTGCGCCGGCTTGCTGGCGGTGGTGCGCCTCGTCTCGACGTTCCACGAGACGGCAGTCACCCGCACGCTCGTCGCAGTGATGATGCTCGAGCTCGGCGCGGTGGTGATCGCGCTGCTGCCGATCGGGCTCATGACGCTGGTGGGACGCGCGATCGGTTTCTTTTCGCGAGGCGCCAGCACGGACGCGAGCGTGAGCGTGAGCGCCCGCGCGACGGAGGACGCGGCGTTGGTGCCGCGCGCGGTCGTGTCACGAAGGCAGGCGATCGAGCGCGTGGCTGGCGTCGGCCTGTTCGGAGTGACCGGCACCGCGCTCGGCTGGGGCATGGCTCGCGGCCGGCACGACTACG
>JAYTOQ010000669.1:0-2461 GCA_043747665.1 Polyangiaceae bacterium
TGGCTCACGATCGATACGGAAAAAGACTCGAACGCTGCGTTCGTCACGCGGTTTCCCAACCGCGTGTGGCCGACGCTGTGGGTCATCGACGGCGAGAACGAGAGCCCGGCCCTCCGCTGGGAGGGGACCGCGACCGCGCCGGAGCTGCTCACGTTGCTGGCGACGGTGCGCGAAGGCGGTCGCGGCGGCCAGGCCGCGGAAGCGACGATGACCTTCCTGCGCGCGAACCAGGCTGCATCACGCGGCGACGCCGCGGAGGCCGAGCGCGGCTATCGCGAGGTGCTGGCGCAGAAGGACTTCCGGGAGCGCCCGCGCGCCGCCGAAGCGCTCGTCGGGCTCCTCGCTTCGAGGGATGACCATGCCGCGTGCGCGGAGCTCGCGATCGCGGAAGCGCCGCGGATGCCGCCCGGCACCTCGCGGGCGACGCTGCTTGCGACCGGGCTGTCGTGCGCGCGCGAAGGCAAGCGCGAGGCCGACATGACCAAGCTCGCCGACGCTGCAGAGCGCGCAGCGACCGATCCGGATCCGCGCACCATCGCCGATGATCGCTCGGCGCTCTTCGAAGCGCTCGTCGAGGCGAAGAAGGAGCGCGGCGACGCAGCCGGCGCGAGGGCGACCGCGCGCACGTGGGCTTCGTTCCTCGAGCAGGCCGCGAGCCGAGCACCGACGAAGCAGGCAAGGGCGGTGTTCGACCCGCATCGCCTCAACGCGTATCTCGCGGCGGGCGAGCCGGAGCGCGCGATCCCCATGCTCACGGAGAGCGAGCGCGATTTCCCCGACGACTACAACCCTCCCGCGCGGCTCGCTCGCGCTTACCTCGAGGGAAAGCGTTTCGACGACGCTCGGTCCGCCATCGAGCGCGCCGGAGCGCGGGTCTATGGACCGCGCTCGCTGCGGATCTTCGACCTCGCCGCCGACATCGCGAAGGCGCGCGGTGACGTAGCAGCGCAGCGCGCCGCGCTCGAGCAAGGGCTCGCACGAACGACGCACTCAGCGCTCAACGAGAACCAAAAGAAGCTCCGAGCCAGCCTGGACAAGCGTTTGCACGAGCTTCCTCGGTAGCGATCACGTCCTTGGCGTTCCTTCGCGTCCCTTCGCGGAGCGACCTAGCGCGCGCGCCAACTGAGGCTACGCTTGAGGAGTGCCGCCGCTCGTCGTCACCGCCCTCGCCGTCGCGATCGTGCTGATCGCAGCGCTCGCGATGGTGGCGGTCCGGGCGCGCCGGCGGAAGCGTTCGACCAAGCCGGTGCGCGAGCCGAGCGCCTTCGTGATCCTCGAGGGGAATGCGTGGGACGCGTGTGTCGTCGACGACGTGCGCGAGCCCTGGTCGCGCCTCGCCACCGAACCCGTGCGCGGCTTCTGCGGCGTGGCTGCCGGCCGGCATCGCATCCGCACCACCACCAGCGCGGGCGAAGCCACGCTCGATTTCGTCGTGTATCCCGGCGAGGTCCTCGCATGGAAGCTCGATGCCGATCGCGCACGATGGGAGCCGTACGATCTCGAGCCCGACGCGCGCGCGAAGCTCGAATCCGCACCGGCGAGCACGATGGATCTCGCCGCCGCCGCGCGTCCCAAGCTGCCGGGATGGCTCGTCCACCTGCGCACGACAGTCGGCCTCGCGAGCTCGCGCGGCGGGCTGCCGGTGAGCCACTCCGCCGATGGTCTCGAGCGCGTCCGGAAGCGCGTCGCGAAGCTCGTCGCGCGCGCCGAGGACGAGCCGCTCGAGCGCTACGGGCAGCTCCTCGACGAGGCGCGCGGGCTCGGTGAGACGCTCGTGGGCCGGCTCCTCACGCGGCGCGAGCTGCGAGCGCTCGGCGCGCCGGCACGTGAAGCGGCAAGCCGACTCGCCTCGCACGGCGACACCGAACGCGCGATGCACGCCGTCGCCATCGGCTTCGCGCTCTTGCCCGGCGATCCCGAGCTGATGGTCGAAGCGGGCTGCGTGCTGGCCGCACGTGGCGAGACCGACGAGGCCATGCGCGCGCTGGAAGCCGCGCTCGAGCGCGATCGCGGCCTCGACGCCGAGGATGTCGCGCGCGCCATGCGAGCGCGCATGGAGCTGAAGAGCCGCCTCGGTCGGAGTGTGCGCGTGTGAGTGCTGCCGCTTAGCGAAGCGCTCATGTATTCCGACGGTAGCTCGCGAGCGTTCGCGAGCGTTCGCGGCAGCCGGCGCGGCGCTCGCGAGGATCGATCGCGCACGCTCGCGATGGAGCCGCCCGGGGCCCATTGTCCGACCACGGAAATCTCGTCGATCTCGTGCTCCTGGCCGCGGCACGGACCGTGCTCTCCCGTCGCTCGTCATGGCAAGGCTCTCCGCTGCAATCGCCGTATGTGGCTTCCTCACAGGTGCGCTGTTCGGCGTGGCCGGCTGCTCCTCGGCTGAAGCTCCGACGACCGAGGGTTGCGTCGAGTCCGGCTCAGCGGCCCTCAAGACGTGCGCGAAGGGCGCGACCATCACCGG
>JAYTOQ010000670.1:0-4343 GCA_043747665.1 Polyangiaceae bacterium
ACTGCGCGTGGACCTCGTTGGCCTGCCTCTTGGCTTCGCGAAGGTCCCGCTGCTCGAGCTGCTCGCGGGCTCGCGTGCGCTCGAGGCCCCCGCCGGCCGCGAACGACACCACGCGCGTGAGCTCGCCCGCGTCGAACCATGTTCCGTGCAGTTTACACACGTCGACGATGACACCCGACACCTTGCCGAAGTTCACGCGGTTCATCGCGTTGTGACAGAGCGGGCACGCGACGTAGCGGACCTCGTTTAGCGCTGCGTGATGCCGGGCGCCCGCGACCGGCATCACGCCGCCGTACGCGTCGACGGCGCCGCCGATCTCCGCGCTGCACAGGATCTCGGCGAGCGCGTCACGCGGCACGAAAAGGCCGCCGCAGCGCGGGCACTCGTGGGTGCGTCGATCCTCGCCGGGCGTCACCTCGAGCGCCTTCTTGCAACGGGGGCACGGCGCATCGGTCGCGTCGAGCAGCGGCTCGAGCTCGAGGGCGTGGCTGCAACGCGTGCACGCGAACGCCCCCGGGGCCTGGAGAGAGAAGCAGCGCTGGCAGCGCACGTTCTCGAGCCGGACGTCGCAGTGCGGGCAGATGCGCACCATCGGCGGACACTCGTTCCCACAGAATGGACACGAGAGGCTCTCGGGCGCAGCGTGCGAGGGGACCGCCGAGCGGTAGGGGCCCGCGCCGCTCGCGCTCGGATGCCCGGACGCGCGCGCTCCGCCACGTGAGCTCGGACCCGCGCCTCCGCGAGCACCTGCGCCGTAGGCGGCCATCCCCTGCCACGCGACGGCCGGCGAAGGCTGCGCGCCGAGCACCTCGACGCGATGCCCGCACACGCACGCGATGCTCGCGCCCGGGAAGGCCGACGGCAGCTGCGCGCTGCACGCCGGACACCGCAGAGCCTGCTCGTCGCCGCTCACCGTTCGCTCGCCACGGGGCGCTGCTTGCCGAGGTTCCGCCCGCTCACGAGGAGCGACGGCGGCGCATGTTGCGGACGAGTGGCGCGAAGCCGCCGACCGTCGTCGCCGCGAGGAGGCTGATCAGGAAGAGCGCGATGTCCCACCACCCGCTGCCCAGGCCCTTCGAGCTGCGCCAGAGGACGGTGTGCCCGATCCGCGCGACGATCGAGAGGCCGCCGTAGGTGACGAGCGCGGCGGTGGCGGTGCGCTTCAGATCGCTGGCGAGCTGCAGCGCGCGCACGCTGTTGGGCCAGATCGCCTTGCGCACGTGGAGCACGTAGAGCGCGATGGGCGTGGCCGCGGCAAACAGGCAGCCCACCACGAGGAGCACGCACTCCGTGAGCGTGATCTCGCCGTCGTGGAGGACGCGCACGAGGCCCGCGAGCGCGGCCGTCGTACCGCCCACGAGCCACGCGCCGAGGACGGCGCTTGCCACCGTGATGGTGGGACGCGAGACCCGCGCGAGCGTGGCTGACTGTCCAGGCGGAGGCGTCGACGTCGCGAACATCTGCTGCGCGAGATCGAACGCGCGGTGCGTGCTGCTCTTGCCGAGATTTCGCGGAGCGTCGGCGACCATGCCTTGGTTCACGCGCTCGAGCGCCGTCCCACGGCCGCCGTCCTCGAAGACGGCGAGGGCCTTCTCGAGCTCCGACATGGTCTGGTAGCGATCGCGCGCCTCCTTCGCCATGGCCTTTTGGACGATGAGCTCGATGGCCTCGGGGATGCGCGGATCGATCGAGCGGGGCCGAGGCGGATCCTGCGTGAGCACCATGGAGATGGTGGACGTGGGGTCGTCCGAGTCGAAGGGACGCCGGCCGGTGAGCGCGAAGTAGAGGACGGCGCCCGTCGAGTAGACGTCGGCGCGCAGATCGACGGGCTTGCCGCGCGCCTGCTCGGGGGCCATGTAGCTCGGCGTCCCCATGATGATGCCGGTGCGCGTGAGATGCGAGCGATCGCCGTCGCCCGCCTTGCTGATGCCGAAATCGAGCACCTTCACGGTGACGGCGTGGACCTCGCCGGCGGCCACCGCGTCGATCGACGACTTCAGGATCATGATGTTCTCGGGCTTCATGTCCCGATGAACGATGCCGCGCGCGTGCGCGGCTCCCAGGGCGCGACACACCTGGCGCCCCACCGCGGCGGCCATGCGCGGCTCGAGCGGACCACGGGCAGCGACGAAATTCGCGAGCTCGTCGCCCTCCACGAACTCGCCGACGAAGTAGGGCGTGCCGTCGGGGAGGTGGTGGACGTCGAACACGTCGACGACGTTGGGGTGCGAGAGCGAGCTGGCGCTCTCGGCCTCGCGCATGAAGCGCGCGACGATCTCGTTGTTGGTCGCGAGATCGGAGTGGAGCGTCTTCACCGCGAAGCGGCGCTCCTTGAGGCGGAGATGGCGCGCCTCGTAGACCTTGCCCATGCCGCCTTCGCCGACGACCCGGATGATCTGGTACGTCTCGCCGAGGAGCTTGCCGATCAGCGGATCGCTGTCGGCGTGCGGGATGGCCTCGTCGACGAGCGGGCTCGCGTCGCGCGGGCAGACGAGAAAGTCGGCGGGGTAGCGCGTCTCGCATGCGGTGCACCGGCGCGTCAGCGGCACGTCCGGCGCGAAGCCGAGGTTCGCGCTCGACCCCTCGCGCGGCGGCGGAGCACCATCGCGAGCCACGACCGAGATGACGAAGTCGGGCCGCGACGCGGTCCGTTCGCCGGACGTCATCGGCGGCGCAGGCACCGTCGGCGGATGCGGCGCAGACACCGTCGGCGGATGCGGCGCAGGCAGAGGCGCAGGCAGCGGCCCCATCGCGATGGGAGGCGCGACGGGCGGCGCCACGCGCGGCGCCACGCCATGGAGCATCGTCGCCACGCGCTGCGGCGCGGGCGGCGCGGGCGGCGCGGGCAGACGATGGGGAGGCGCCGCGGCGAGACGCGAGCTCGACGGAGCCTTGTCGAGAGCCATTTCTGGCCGTGCGCCCGCGCCCGCGGCAGCGGCGACCGGGCGCGGGAGCGCTGCACGCAGAGGCACCGCGGGCGGCGGAAGCTTCGCGGTCTGCCCGGGTTCAGGGGCGGGGCCCACCTCGGTCCGGTCCTCCGGCGACGCCGTCGGAGCCATGCCCGACGTCGGCTCCAGTCCAAACCCCGGGCCGGCGGGCGGTCGCTCCGTGTCGCTAGCCCCCGAAAGGAGCTGCGGATCCCGCGGATCCGGGCCGGGGGAGGACGTCGGGGAGCCAGGCCTGGTGTCTCGCGCGAGCGGCGTCGAAGGAGGGGGCATGGGGCTGCGTACCGAGCTCGGATCGTAACGCCTTAGGGCCTTGTTGACGTGGGAAATCCCACGCCTATACTGCGCCGGCTTCGGGTCCTCCCGAATGCGCGCACGTGGCCCCACCCGGTCTTGTCTGCCAGCTCGTCTGGTCAGCTCTCTGGGGGGTGCCCTTCACTGAAGGTTTTCAAGCAGATGCCTCTTCATACCGAGAAAAAAGCGGAGCTTATCGACAAGTTCCGTACGCACGAGAACGACACGGGCTCGCCGGAGGTCCAGATCGCCCTCCTCACCGAACGCATCTCGTACCTGACCGAGCACTTCAAGACGCATCTCAAGGACCACCACTCGCGTCGCGGCCTCCTCAAGATGGTCTCGAAGCGTCGGCGGCTCCTCAGCTACCTCAAGAAGTCGAGCCTCGACCGCTATCGCAAGACGGTCTCGGCGCTCAACCTCCGCAAGTAATTTTCCCGACAACGACAAGGGGACGGCACCACGCCGTCCCCTTTCTCGTTTTCGCTCGTTTTCGCTCGTCTCGCTGCGCTCGACCCGCTCGTCGCAGCTTTGCAGTTTTTCCGGACAGATCTCTTTTCCTTGCTCTTCGATTCACCCGCACGAGGCGCCGCCAGTCCGGCCTCGCGCGCGTGAACCGAGGACACAAGGACAACCGACTGGCCGGCGTTGGCCGCACGCACGCGGCATCGCGCCAGGAGCGCTCGTCACCATGTCCTTCGTCCGTGAATCCGTCACGATCAACGGCAAGCCGCTGACCTTCGAAACCGGTCGGCTCGCCAAGCAAGCCCACGGTTCCATCCTCATCAGCTACGGCGAGTCCGTCGTCCTCGTCACCGCGGTCAGCGGCGACGAGCGCCCCGGCCTCGACTTCTTCCCGCTCACCTGCGAGTACGTCGAGAAGACGTTCGCGGCCGGAAAGATCCCCGGTGGCTTCTTCAAGCGCGAGGCGCGCCAGCGCGACGAGGAGATCCTCACCTGTCGCTTGATGGATCGCCCGATGCGCCCTCTCTTCCCCGAGGGCTACAAGATGGACACGCAGATCATTGCGACCGTCCTCTCGGCCGACAAGATCAACGAGACGAACATCCTCGCCCTCTGCGGCGCGAGCGCTGCCGTCCACAT
>JAYTOQ010000671.1:0-5361 GCA_043747665.1 Polyangiaceae bacterium
CATAGCACGCCTCGGGCCGCCCACCTTACGGAGCTTTTCCCGGGCAATACTCGGCCTTTAGCTGCGGGTTTCGGGCGCGCTCATGCGGCACGAACGGACAGTCGCGTCGCGATGGCGAAGGCCACGCCGAAGGTGAGGAGCGTCATGTAACTATTGAATCCCTGGTCGCCCCAGATCTGGATGACGCACACGACGACCGCGCCCAGCGCGCCGAGCGCGGCGCTCCGTTCGAGAGGGGTCTGCGCGGCCCGATACCCGCGAAGCGCCAGGGTGCTCGTCAGCGGGTAGATCATCCAGAGCAGCGTGAACCCCACCACGCCGCCGAGCGACCAGATCCAGAGCACGCCGTTGTGGGCGATGAGGCGAAAGTTCTTGAAGAGCTCGCCGAGGTCGACCGGGGGGTTGTTCGGCGAATAATCGTAGTCGTGCCCGAAGCCCTGCGAGATGACGGGGTTCTCGTGAAGCGTGTAGATCAGGTTCTCGTTCTCGATGTCGCGCGAGATGCTCGAGTTGTCCTTCTGGTCCATGACCGAGACGACCAGCTGGGCGGGCTTCAGGAGCGGTGACGGCGTCGTGGCGGCGAGCTCGGAGCCGACGAGCACGTATCCGACGAGCATCGGAACGGCGAGGGCCATCGCCCACGTGACGCGGCGCTTTCGCTTGCTGGGCTTCAGCGCGAGGTAGATCACGAGCGGCGCCGCGAAGAGGCTGATGAAGGCGAGGCGCCGGTTGTTGAGCGCGATGCCGACGAGGATCGGCACGCCGACCAGCAGCGAGCGGACCAGCACCTTGCGCGTGCGCTGCTCGAGGTTGTGCGCGAGCAAAATCATCAGGGCGGTGACGAACAGCACAGTGTCCGAGTGGTTGGTGCACCACTCGGGCTTTCCCGGCAGCTGCGTGATGCCTGCGGGCGCACACACGCCGAAGTAGATGTACATGACGAGCAGGCTGCGAGCGGCAGCGACGGTCACGAACGCCGTGCCCACCGATGCGAGGTCCTCGGGGATCCGCAGCGCGTAGAGGAACAGCATCGCCACGAGCGGCAGCTGCATGAGGTGGATCGTCTGGCGAAACGCCGGCTCGATGCCGCCGCCGCGAACGATGCCCACCACCGCGAGACCGACCACCGTGGCGAGGAACGCGAGCAGCGCCTGGCGCGCGAACCTCGGCGGCGCCGTCCAGCCCTCGGGCTTCTTTCCGCGGATCGCGCGATAGAGGAGAAACCCGGTCACCAGCGTGAAGATCGAGAACGACGCGCCGGGCACGCCCGCGAACTCCTTGATGGTGCCGAAGAACGCGACCGCGGCCGGCCACATCACGGTGTTCCAGTAGCCGCCTTCGCCGGCAGCGACCGCGCCCATGTCCTTGAACATCGCCTCGCTGAACGTCTCGATGAAGAGCGCGAGCACGAGGTAGATGCGGAGGGCCCTCCACACCCGCTGCTTCGACATCACCACGTAGAGGAGCGGCCCCCAGAAGATGATGAGCGCGGTGTCGAGGCGGAACGAGTTCGCCCAGGTCCCGGGAGCCGAGAACTTCGGGCTCGAGGCGAAGTACGCGAAGAGCGTCGCGGCGAAGACGCCGCCGATGATCTGCAACGTCGGCTTCAGGAAGTTATCCTGGAGGACCTTTCGGTCCATCTCCTCTTCGTCGGGACGCGTGCCGAAGGCGCCGTACTGCTGCGCGACCTTCTGGGTCAGCTGCGCGAGCTGATCCGGGTTCGCCAGGTGGGGCGGGAGGGAGCCGCCGGGCCTGGGATGATTCATGACGTTACTCGGTGGTCGTCGGCCAGCACGTCTTCGAGCGTATCGCGCCAACGGTCTGCTCCGCCATGATGCGATGCACCTCGAGGTTCGGGTGGTAGTCGCAGCCGAGGCCGTACCGGGTGCCCTGCTCAACGTATTCCATGAAGTAGATCTTTGCGTCGCCCGCGCGGCTGCGCTGCTCGACGATCGCGTGGAGCGTATTACGGAGGTTGGTCCGCGCGTTGTCGAGCGGGAACTTGTCCGTGACCATCGGCGGGACCGCGAGGAAGATCTGGGCGTTCGGGCGCTTGCCGCGGACGAGCTCGACGAACCGGGCATACGCGGCCTGGAAGCCGGGGAGGTCGATGCCGTCCGGCACGGTGTCCTGATTCAGGTCGCGGGCGAAGTCGTTGGTGCCGAGGTTGAGGACGACCACCTCGGGCTGCGCCTCCTTCGAGAAGTCCCAGAGCTTGCCGCCGGCCTCGGGGCGCTCCGTGGCGAGCGTGCGGAGGTAGTAGTCGGGGATGAGGGTCTTCGCGTCGGGATCCGGCTTCGCGTTGGGGTCGGCTTTCGCTGCCTCGCCGACGCCCTTCTCGCGGTAGTTGACGTTCACGCCCTTGCCCGAGAAGCAGATGGTGGTCGCCTCCGCATCGAGCTTGCGTGCGGCGATCGAGCCGTAGGCGAGGTAGATGTTCTGCGTCATGGGGATCTTCACGTCTTCCATGCCGCCGTGACCGTTGTCGACCTGGCGAATCGCCACGTCGTACGGGCACGTCGCGTTCGCGCCTTCGTTGCCGTAGCCGCACGTGATCGAGTCACCGATGTACTCGATGCGGTGCGATTTGGCGGCGACCGGGAGCTGCGTGGTGGCGGGGCCGAACGTGAACGGCAGGAACGCGCTGTCTCCGTAGAGCGCCTCGCTCGTGCGCATGACGGTGATCTCGTGGAAGCCGTCGGGCAGGTGCCGCGTGACGGTGTGGTTCTCGACCGCGCCGCCGAGGATCACCTTCGTGAGGTTTCCGTCGATGACCTCTTCGTACGCGACCTCGACGCCGGACTCGGCGCCCCACGTGACCTCGGTGCCCTGGAAGCGCGCGGTCATCGCGTTGCCGGACCAGTCGAACCGCGGTTTCGCGGGATCCTCGAGATCGAAGCGGCCGGTGAGCTTGGTGACGGCGGCGTCCTGGATGCGCGTGTCGGAGGTGGAGGTCGCGGGGGCGAGGTTGCTCGCGCTGCACTCGACGTTCGGGCCGCTCACGCCGCCGTTCTCGAGCGGCGCGTTGCGGTCGCTCAGCTTGACGACGCACGCGGGGGTGAGAAGGACGAGGGCCGCAGCGGCCTTGAGGGTCCAGCGCGAGGCGAGGAGAAGCGACTTGGTGGCCATGATGCTGAACGCTCGAGTTGCGGCTCTCGTGCCAGCGCGGATCTTTCGAAAACTCGAGCACACGCGTCTTCGGCGATGTGGCGTTTACGCGCGCGCCGGGATTCTGGCGTGCGCATGTGGCGGTGGTCCCCGAGCGGCTCAGTTTTCGTCGCGCCCCGCCGCGCCGCGCGCTCAGCGAGCAACGCGGGCGCGTAGGACGGGCTCGAGGCTCGCAGCGATCGCCACGTTCATCGCCACGTCAGGGTGATAGTCGCAGCCCCAGTGCGTCGAGGCATCGTCGAGCTGGATGAGCTCGATCTGCTGGTCACCTTCGGCAGTGCGGCGCGCGACCACGTGCTCGAGGCTGGTCCGCGCGAGCTCCTTCACAGTGCTTGTTCCGGACGGCGTCGGCTCCGCGTGCAGCATCGGGCTCGTCGTCACGAGGAGCGCGGCGCGCGGATAGACCTCGCGAACACGCCGCGCGAAGCGGACGTACGTGTCCTCGAAGGCCGCGAGATTGAGCGGTCGGCCCTCGCCGCCGAGGAAATCGTTCGTGCCGAGGTTGATGACGACGGCGTCGGGCGGCGGAGCCGTGGCGAATTTCCACGACACCTGCGGCTCGGCAGGCAACGTGCGCTCGAACAGCTCCGGCATCGTCGCGGCGGTCGACCCGTCGTAGTTGCGGACGACGCCGCGTCCCGACCAGCACACCGTCGTGATGTCGGCATCGAGCGCGCGCCCCAGCCGTGCCGCGTAGGTCTCGCTCGCGCGCTCCGTTGCGTAGCTGAATGCGCAGTGCGCATCGGCGCCGAGGACGCCGTACCCGCACGTGATCGAGTCGCCGATCACCTCGACGCGGAGCCTGCGATCACGAGGAGGAAGGAAGCGACCTCCCGGCGCGAGCTCGACGCCCAGGAGCTCGTGGACGCCGGCGTTCGCCTCCGCTTCGCGGGTCACCATCACCTCGTGCGGGTGGGCGGGGTCTAGCCCGGCGGCGAGCTCGTAGCGTTCGCGCGTGCTCGAGACGTCGACGACCACGGGCACGGCCCCATCGACGCGCACCGAATAAGGTGTCGCCATCTCCAGCGGCGCGGCGCGAAGGCGCATCGTCAGCGACGAGCCCGTGAAACGCACTTCGAACGAGGACCCCGACCACGCGAAGCGAGCGGGTCGCCTTTCGTCGAACGCGGGCGGGTCGAAGCGGCCGATGAGACGGACGGAGGTGACGGCAGCCGGGGCGTCGACCGCGCGTTCCGGGGCCTCGGTCGGCCCTCCGCAAGCGCGCGCACGCGCGCCACACGCGCACGCAGCCACAGCGGCGATCGCTACGAAAACGCCACATGGAAAGGGGGGGCGCTGCATGAGTTCCGCTGCATTCTCGCATGGCACAAGAGCCGCTAAACACGAGCTCACGAGGACCGACGCAGGACCACCCGACCCACCCTCGCCGTGGCGGTCGTGAAACGCCTCGTGGATTCGACCTTCTGACCCGCAGGACGTTATGGCTATACTCGCTGTTGATGACGCAACCCGTCGGGGTGTCGATGACGATGGGGAGGTCGCGACCGCGGCTCCGCCTGCGCCCACGAAGCGCGCGAAGCGTGAGAGCGCCACGACCTCTCGCTTGTCTGCCTCGTCTGCCTCGTCTGCCAAGGCGCGCAAGGCGGGCGACGTGAACAAGCGTCCGATCAACGAGACGTTGCACATGGGCAGTACGGCCGCACCGGCGCAAAGCCCGTCGTCGCCTGGCCTCGAGCCGATGCCGTCGATGGTCTCGGCCTCCAACACGATGGACCCGGTCTGGCAGCGCCTCTGGCTCCGTTGTCAGCAGCACGACTGGCAGTCGATGGCGTTCATCGGATCGAGCAAGCGCGATCCGGACGGCGTCCTCGAAATCGCCCACGGCATGGCGCGCCTCGCGAGCGAGCTCGGTCAAGAGCTGACCGTGTTCGACGCGCGGAACCTGGGGCTCAAGGACATGGGCCGTATGCTGGCCCAGATCCAGAGCATCACGAGCCGCGGCAAGCGCTGCATCGTGGTCCTCAAGCTCGTCACCGAGAACGCGACCACCGTTCCGATGGCGCAGAACGTCGACGCGGCGCTCCTCGGTGTGTTCATCGGCGAGACCAGCGTGGTCGCTTCGTCGCGGACCGTCGAAGAGGTCGGCCGCGCGAAGTTCCTCGGCTCGGTCGTGCTGAACGCTTCGCTCGCGAAGTGATGGCGTGATGCCAGGCGATCGCGTGACGTGATCGA
>JAYTOQ010000672.1:0-3069 GCA_043747665.1 Polyangiaceae bacterium
GGACCGGCGCGAGGAAGCGCGCCGCCGGCGCCCTTCGCGCTGAGCCCGGGTCGCGACGACACCGCGCTCTATCAGGACGCGCGGAGCGGCTTCTCGCACCTCTTGCCCGGGCGCCCGACGCTCGGCATGGCCGCGTCGAGGCCGGGTGAGCAGCCCACGGATGCCATCGTGCATCTCCAGGATGCGCCGATCACGATCCGCTATCGCCTCGAGGCGCCGTCGTTCGCGGCGTCATCGGCAGCGGAGCTCGCGCGCGGAACCGCGGAGCGCCTCGCGCAGTGGCGCGCGCAGTCGCCGGTGGCCGTCGACTGGGCGAACGAGTCGTGGCTCGCAGCGTGGGGCGTGGAAGCCGCGGTCGTCGCGGCCTACGACGTCGCGGCGAGCGGGACGTCACGCGCGACGCCGGGCGGCGGGATCGGCACGCCGCTCGAGCGAGAGGATCTCTTCGTCCTCATCCGGCAGGGCATGGTGATGCTCGTGTCGTGGACGTATCCTCGCGGCTTCGTGGACGACCCCGCGTACGCGACGTTCGCGTCCGTCGGCGAGGCGACGATGGTGTGGGACTTCTCGCGCTGGGAGCAGCGCGGACGGGTGTGGCCCGAAAGCGCGTTCCTGGGTGCCGGCCTCTTTGGCGCGCCGAAATCCAAGTATCTCGAGCTCGGAAGACTGCTGTCGTCGGCGCCTATCCTGCCCGAGGAGCGCATGCAGGTCCTAAGGATCCTGTCCGGCATCGTCAGCGGCGCCGGCGCGCCCTGGGTTCCGCTGACCGTGGAGATGATCGCCGGCAACAAGCGCGCGCTCATCTCCGCGGTGAAGAGCACGCGTCTACGCGCGCTGGTCGAAGAGGGGTTCCGAGAGCTCCGCACCGCCCACGATCTCCGTGGACTCGCGATCATCCTGGGCCGCGCGCTCGACGTGCGTCGCACCTCGTCGCTCCCGCCTTCGATCCCGATGTCAGCCTCGTTCTCGTTGCGCCCGCCTGCCCCGCTCCCGATTCAGTACTGATCGCTCCGCGCTCGCTCCCGTCGCATTGCCGCTATACTCACGTCGTCCGGGGCGGGATCCGATCGGGGAGGCAGCACGTTGCGGGAGCTCTCGAGAAGTGCGGCGGGAGTGTGCCTCGCGGTGCTCACCACCTTTGCCATTGTCGCCGCCGGCTGCTCGTCGGTGGCGTCCCGCGGTAGGTCCGAGCAGCCTGGCGTGGAAGCCAGCGGCGTGCCCGTCGTCGAAGCGCCGGGATTGCCGCCCGAAGGCGACGATGCCGAGCCGCTTCCGCCCGGCACGCCACCGCCCGCCGGACCCGTGGGATCGACCGGAAATCACGGCATCCGGGTGTTCGACGAGGCCAAGAGGGAAGCCGGCCGCATCTACGCCGCCGGCGGCCAGCGCATCGACCTCTATTGCGGATGCGGTTTCGCGGTCGAGCCCGGCCGGGGAATGCGCGTCGATCTCGCCGCGTGCGGCTACGTGCCTGCGCGCGACGCTGCGCGCGCCGAGCGCATCGAGTGGGAGCACGCGGTGCCGGCGGCTGCCTTCGGCCACACCTTCGCAGAGTGGCGCGACGGCAATCCGAAGTGCGTCGACAGCAAGGGCAGGCGCTTCAAAGGACGGAAGTGCGCGCGCCTCGCGTCCGCCGAGTTCGCGCGCATCGAGGCCGACCTCCACAACCTGTTCCCCGTTGTCGGTGAGGTGAACGGCCTGCGCGGCGACCTTCCGATGGGCGTCCTCGATCCGCCGGATCGTGCCCACGCGCACGCGAGCGCCGGCGGCACCAGCGCGACGTTCCACTTCGGGAAATGCGGCAGTGCCATCGAAGGCGGCGTGTTCATGCCCCGCCGCGAGGTGCGCGGCGACCTCGCGCGCGCCTACCTCTACATGAACCAGAGCTACCCGGATCGCGGCCTGGTCGACGATCCACATCGCGCCGTTTTCGAGGCGTGGGACAGGGAAGACCCACCCGATGCGTGGGAGCGCGAGCGCAACAAGCGCATCGCCGCTCGACAGGGCAACGCCAACGGGTTCATCCGGGACTGATCGACCGCCGTACGCGACGTCACGAAGCTGAGCGGCGTACGCGTCGGAGCGTGATCATCCAGCCGCGATGCGCATCACGAACCAGATGCCGCCCGCCAGCGCCACGGCGCCGCTGAGGACGCGAACACCCTTCGGCTCGAACCAGTCCTTCTGGCGGATCAGGATCACCATCGGCAAGATGATGGACATCGCAAAGAGCTGACCGGCCTCGACGCCGAGGTTGAAGGTCACGAGGGCGACTGGGATCTGAGGCCTGGGGAGGTTGATCTCCTGCAGCGCGCCGGCGAAGCCAAAGCCGTGGATGAGGCCGAAGGGAAACGTGATGCGCCAGCGCCTGCTCGCGTCCTTCACGAAGAAATTCTCGATGCCGACGTACGCGATGGAGAGCGCAATGGCCGGCTCCACGAAGCGTGGGCTCGGCGTGAAGATCCCGAGGACCGCGATGGCGAGCGTGATCGAGTGCGCGATCGTGAACGCGGTCACCACCGCGAGCAGCTCCTTCAGCCGCGCGCGGAGGAGCACGAGCCCGAACAGAAAGACGAGGTGGTCGTAGCCGGTCAGGATGTGCTCGATGCCCATCTTGAAGAACGCCCACCCCGATGAGCCGGGCGTCGTCGCCGCCGGAGCACCGTTTGCTACGGCAGCGGGCGCGTCACCTGATCCCGGCGCATCGGGCGCGATCACGAACGAGGAGTGCCCCTTGTAGAGCACCTCGTCGCGCGTGGTCGTCCCCGAGATGCGCGCGACGTGCCGATGGCCGTGCGAGAGGTCGTCGAGGAGCGCGAGGTCGACGTCGAAGGCCTTGGCCGCGCTCCCCTCGCCCTTGGCGCTCGTGGCGCTCGTGGCGCTCGTGGCGCAATCAAAGCGCCCGTCGATGACGATGCCGTCCTGGTCGGTGAGCGCCGCGCCGAGCAACGCCGCCGCGCACTTCGTGTCACCGCGCGTCACGTGCACGCGCCCGAGGACGCGTGTGTCGAGATCCTTTTTCGCCGACTCGACCTCGATGGCGGTCACGTGACCGTCGCGGTTCTCGTC
>JAYTOQ010000673.1:0-8725 GCA_043747665.1 Polyangiaceae bacterium
GCCACGCACGTCACGAGCTACGCCCTCTCCGACGGTGACGTCACCGCGCTCGCGCGTCTCCCCGGCAAGCTCCTCGTGGTCGGCACGGGCGCGCTCGACGGCCGCGTCTTCATCGTCGATGTCACCGAAGCGAAGGTGCTCCACCGCATGGAGCCGCACGACGAAGCGTTCGGCGTGACGTGCCTCGCCCATGATCCGCGCGGTCGCATCGTCGCGTCCGGCGCGGACGACGGAAGCATCGCGCTCATCGATCCGCTCAAGGGCAAGGTGCTGGCGCGCCTCCGCGTGCGCGAGACGCCGATATCGCTCGCCTTCGACAAGGAAGGTCGTCGCATCGCCTGCGTGTTCGCCGACGGGACCGCAGGGCTCGTGAAGCTCGGGCCACGGGGGGCGACCATCGAGGAGATCCCGCTCACCGGCGTCGCGCGCGTGGCGTGGGGCGATGAGGCGGTGTTCGGCTTCACGGACGGGCGCATCGAGCGGCTGGCCGTGTCTCCACCGCCCGTCGCGGCGCGCAGCGGGCGCGGCGCCGTCACCTCCTGAGTCGGCTCCGCGTCACTTCATGAGCACGTCGCCGTAGAGCTCGCGCAGGCGTGACTTGAGGAACTTGCCGGTGCTCGTGCGGGGGATCTGCTCGACGAAGAGGAACCTGTCGGGCATCCAGTACTTCGCGAACTTGCCGTCGAGGCAGGCCGCGAGATCCTGCTCGGTCGCGGTCTTCCCTGGCTTGAGGACGACGGCTGCGACCGGCCGCTCGCCCCACTTCGCGTGGCGGGCAGCGAAGACGGCGGCCTCCAGCACGGCGGGGTGGCTCATGAGCGCGTTCTCCAGCTGCACGCTGCTTATCCACTCGCCGCCGCTCTTCACGACGTCCTTGGAGCGATCGGTGATGCGCACGTAGCCTTCGCTGTCGATGGTCACGACATCGCCGGTCTTGAACCAGCCGTCCTGCGTGAAGCGGTCCTTGCCCTCGTCGCCGTAGTACGACTTCGCGACCCAGGGGCCGCGCACCTCGAGCTCGCCCATGGTCTCGCCATCCCATGGGAGGACCTTTCCGGTCTCGTCGGTGTGTCGCTGCTCGATTAAGGTGACGGCGTAGCCCTGGGCGGCGCGAATGCCGAGGAGCTCGGCGGGCGAGCCGCCTCGGAGATGGGGCTTGATGCGGGCGAGCGTGCCGATGGGGCTGGTCTCCGTCATGCCCCACGCGTGCGTGACCTCGAGACCGTGGCGGGCGTGGAAGCCCTCCATGAGCGCCGGCGGCGCGGCGGACCCTCCGATGACCATGGTGCGCATCGCCGAGAGGTCCCAGCGCTTCGGCTCGGCGTCGAGCGCCGCGAGGATGCCGATCCAGATGGTCGGTACGCCGCCGGCGAAGGTCACGTGCTCGCTGGCCATGAGGTCGAGGAGCGTGACGGGATCGAAGTGCCCCCCGCCGAAGACGAGCTTGGCGCCGCAAGCGACGGCAGCGAACGGTATGCCCCAGGCGGCCGCGTGGAACATCGGAACGACGGGCAGGATCACATCGTCGCTCGCGACTCCGAGCGTGTCGCGCATCATCGCGGTGAGGAGATGGAGCACCGTCGAGCGATGACTGTAGAGGACACCCTTCGGACTACCGGTCGTGCCTGACGTGTAACAGAGCATTGCAGCGCTGTTCTCCTCGAGGGCGGGCCACTCGTAGCGATCGGCCTCCGGCGCGATGAGCTCCTCGTAGTCGAGGAGACCGTCGGGGAGGGGAACGGTCCGCTCCTCCTGCGGGCTCGCGCTGAACACGATGACCTTGCGCAGGCTGGGGACGTCGGCGCGAAACTTCTCGAGGAGGGGCAGCAGCGCTTCGTCGACGATGACGACGACATCCTCGGCGTGCTTCGCGATGTATCCGATCTCGGTCGGGTGGAGCCGCAGGTTGAGCGTGTGAAGAACGGCCCCGATCAGCGGGATGGCGAAGTACGCCTCGAGGTGCGGCTGGTGGTTGAAGGCCAGTGTGGCGACGCGATCCCCGGGCTTGACGCCCAGCTTCACGAGCGCGTGCGCGAGCTTCGCGGTGCGTGCCGTGAAGTCGGCGTACGTCATGCGGCACTGCGTCTTGTCTTGCAGCGTGCTGACGATCTCGCCCTTCGGAAAGAACGTGCGCGCGCGATCAAAGATGTGCGTGAGCGTCAGCGGGAACTCCATCATTCGACCGGAGAGCATGGTCGAGAGGCTACCGCCCCCGCCTGTCCTCTGTCCTGCGCCACCCCAAAACTGTCCAAAACATAGGGCCACGGCGCCGCCCGGGGGTGCCGCCCCAACCCCCTCCACGTCCCACCGCCCAAATTTCGCAAGCCAGCTTGCGACTTTGGAGCGGCGGGGCGCGAGGGGGACGGAGGGGGCGCCCGGGGGGGTGGAGGGGCGGCACGCCGCATGCTGCTGGGGACGCACGGAGGCGATCGGCGCCGCCGTCGACGAGGACTCATGCACGCACTCATGTTTCAGATCAAACGTGCGCACTTGCGCGCGCTCGCTGGCGCGCAAGCGCTGTCGTACAAGACTGGGCTCACGCCGGCACGGCACGACATCCTTCGATGCATCGAGAGCTTCGGCGTCCCCTACGTCGAAGGGCACCGCGAGGAGTACCAGTCGAGGCTGTGGCGGGCGCTCGGGATTTCACGCACCAGCGCCAGCAAGATGGTCCGGCGTCTCATCGAGCTCGGACTCGCGCAGCGCCGCCGCGCGCCGCACGACAAGCGCACGTTCCTCGTGTCGCTCACCAGGGAAGGGAGGCGACGCATGCGCCGCGCCTTCCTCATCATCTACCGACGCCGCCCGTTCCAGCGGCGCTTCGAGCGCGCCTTCAGCGAGCGTGGCGAGCGCTCCTGGACGACGCACCACGCCGTCAAGCACCTGATCTTTGCGGTCCAACGCGTCGCCAAGCACCTCCGCGATGCGAGCTGGCCGCTCTACATCACGACCGACCCGCCCGACGACCCCATTGACGACGTCGACGAATCGGGGCTAACCGACGGCAGCCCCTACGACGCCGAGCCCGCCGAGCCCACCGAGCCCACCGAGCCCACCGAGCCGGTCGTCACGCCTCCGGCTGCGCGATGATCCGCTCGACCGTACGCGTCGTCATCTCACCCGACTTCACCTCGTCGTCGTCGAGGAGGCGCTTGTGCAGCTCGATGTTCGTGCGGATGCCGCCGACGATGAACTCGTCGAGCGCGCGACGCATGCGAATGATCGCCTCTTCACGGGAGCTCGCATGCACGATCAGCTTCGCGAGGAGCGAATCGTAGTGCTGCGGCACCGTCCAGCCGCCGTACACGCCGGAGTCGACGCGCACGCCCGTGCCGCCCGGCGGGAAGTACTCGGTGATTTTGCCCGGCCACGGCGCGAAGGTCTTCGGGTCCTCGGCGTTGATGCGGCACTCGATGCTGTGACCGCGGAAGCTCCACTGACGCGTATCGGGTAGCTCGATCTTCTCGCCCGATGCGACGCGGATCTGGAGGCTGACGAGGTCGAGGCCCGTGACCATCTCGGTCACCGGATGCTCCACCTGCACGCGCGTGTTCATCTCGAGGAAATAGAGCTTCCGGTCCTCGTCCATGATGAACTCGAGCGTGCCGAGCGACGTGTAGTTGGTCTCGAGGATCGCCTTGCGGATCACCTCGCCCATCGATGCCCGCAGCTCCGGATTCATCGCCGGGCTCGGCGCCTCCTCCATCACCTTTTGATGACGCCGCTGCAGCGAGCACTCGCGCTCGCCAAGCGTCCACACGCCGCCGTGCTTGTCGGCGAGCACCTGGAATTCGATGTGCTTCGGTCGCTCGACGAACTTCTCCATGTAGACGTCGGGGTTCTTGAACCCGGACTCGGCCTCGTTCGTAGCCTGACGGAACGCCGTCGCCACCTCGGACTCGGCGCGCACGATGCGCATGCCGCGCCCGCCGCCGCCGCCCGACGCCTTCATGATCACCGGCAGCCCGATGCGACGCGCCTCTTCGACCGCATGATCGGGATCGCGCAGCACCTCGCTGCCCGGCAGCAGTGGCATGCCGAACCGCTTCGCGTTGCGGCGCGCCGTGACCTTGTCTCCCCACGCGCGCATCGCTTCGGGCGTCGGCCCGATGAACGTGACGCCGCATTTTTCGCACAGCCGCGCGAACTCCGGGTTCTCCGAGAGAAACCCGTAGCCCGGATGAATGGCGTCGGCGCCGGTGATCTCTGCGGCGCTGATGATGGCTGGAATATGCAGGTAGCTGCGCGCGGCGGGCGCCGGTCCGATGCAGACCGCCTCGTCGGCAAAGCGCACGTGGAGCGCACGCGTGTCGACGTCCGAGTGCACGGCGACCGTCGCGATGCCCAGCTCGCGGCACGCGCGGATGATGCGCAGCGCGATCTCGCCACGGTTCGCAATCAGGATCTTCTTGAAGGGCGGCACCGCCGGACGCGGCAACGACCGCGGGCCGACGCTGATCGGCCCGGGCGCAACGCCAAAGGCGTCGGGGTTGCTGCTGGAGGAGCTCATGCCTTCTGGACGCGGAAGAGCTTCTGCCCGAATTCGACGGATTTCCCGTTCTGCGCGAAACACTCGATGACCGTGCCGGAGAGCTCGGCCTCGATCTCGTTCATCAGCTTCATGGCTTCGACGATGCAGAGCGTCTGGCCGGGGCGGATCACCGACCCCACCTCGACGAACGACGGCGCCTCCGGACTGGGCGATCGGTAGAACGTCCCGACGAACGGGCTCGTCACGTCGATGACGTCGGTAGGCTCCGCCTCCGCAGTTGCGCCGCCGCCTCCGCCGGTTGCTGCGCCCGCGGCGCCACCGCCGGGGTACTGCCCTGCGGCGAGGTGCATCGGCGCGCCGCCGTAGGCGAACGCGCCAGCCGGGGCCGCATGCGAGCGCACGACGTGAACGCGGATTCCTTCGGACTCGTGCTCGAACTCGGCCACATCCTGCTCCGCGAGGAGCTCGAGCAGCGCGCGGAGCTTGTCGATATCGACGGTCATTTCGAGCGCGGAAGCTAGTCGGGCTGTTCGCTCACGCAAAGGGCCTTCCGCCGCGAAGCGCGCTACGCGGACGCGGTCACCGGGCCGGCCGACGCCCGAGCCAGCGCACGAGGCCCTCGAGCGCCAACAGGTAGCTGTCGCCCCCGAACCCGCTCACCTTGGCGATGCAGGCCGGAGCCACCTTCGACTCGTGCCGGTAGGCCTCGCGGGCCTCCGGATTCGACAGATGGACCTCGACGCAAGGCAGACCGACCGCCTTGATGGCGTCGAAGAGGGCGAGCGACGTGTGGGTCAGCGCGCCGCCGTTGAGGAGGAGGCCGTCAAAGGTCCCCCCGGCCGCACCGATCCGGTCGAGCAGAGCGCCCTCGTGGTTCGACTGGAACGCCTCGACGGACACGCCGAGCTCCCGCGCCCGGTCCTGGAGGCGCCCATGGATGTCCGCGAGCGTCTCTTTGCCGTAGATTTCCGGCTCCCGGGTGCCCAGGAGCTGCAGATTGGGGCCTGAAAGCACCAGGATCTGCGTAAAAACCCGCTTCTTGCCCGCCGGCTTGCTCAGGCGAGCTCCGCGATGAGCTTCGGGGCCGCGGTCCTCATCAGGTACCGGCCTTTTCCGAAGTTTCCGTCGGGCTTCATCGCTAGAGCCAGGAAATACGTGTCTCCGAGGGTCCGGATGATGGTCACGAGCCGGTCGGTCCCGACCGCGATCTCGTTGGCCGCCCCGGCCTCCAGCATCTCGGAAGCGCGCTTGATCGAGCCGATCACCACGCTGAATTCGATGCCGATCGTGTTGATGTCGAAGGGCGAATCGTCCTTCGCGTAGCTTTCGAGGGCGATGCCGCTCGAGTCCATCAGCAGGCCGGCCAGGCCACCCTCGGTCCCCTCGACTAGCTCCTGAAGCGCCTCTTTGAACATAGAAACAACCTTAAAGGCCTTGCGATCCAGGCGTCAACAACGCTGCCGATCAAACGACGGTACGCGGTGGAAATCTGAGCGCCATCTCCCTCGTGACCCTGCTTGACCGAGCCGGTCACGAACGTTTAAGGTCCCGCCACGATGCGCGCACGAGCAGGGGATCCGCCCCGCACGATGGCCCAGAAGATTCTGGCCGGGCGATGTGCAGACCCGACGCTCTCGGGAGACGTGGTTCAGGTCAAGGTCGACCAGATCGTGCTGTGTCGCGCGCCCTTGCGCGCGATCGCAGAAGCACGAGAGGCCGGACTGAAGAAGACCTCCGCCGAGGTGGCGATTATCTACGACGCGCACGCGGTCACAGGAACCGCGTCGCGACACCACAGCGAGGAGATGCAGGCGGCCGCCACCGAAGTGCTCGCGCACGGCATCGTCATCGGACGTCCCGGCGTCGGCTTCCCCGCGCCCGTGCACCTCGAGCGCTTCGCAAGCCCCGCGCGCCTGTGCGTCACCGACGAGCCGCGCCTCGCGAGCGTCGGCGGCATCGGGATGCTCACCATCGTCGTCTCGCCGGGCATGCTCGGCCAAGCGCTCGCGCAGGGCTCGATCCTCATGCGGCCCCCGCGCAGCGTGCAGGTCCTCCTCTCCGGACGCACGCGCCCGTTCGTCTGCGCACGTGACGTCGCTCTCGAGCTCGTGCGACGCGGCCTCGGTGAAGCCGTCTCGCGCATCGAGGTGCAGCACCAAGCGCCGGTCGTCATCGAGTTCGCCGGACCGTCCGCGCGCCTCCTCTCGGTGTCGGAGCGAGCTGTGCTCGCCGGCCTCGCGCCGCAGCTTGGCGCCGCGGGTGCGCTCTTCGTCAGCGACGAGCGCACCGAGGTGTTCCTCCGCGATCAACGGCGCTCGAAGGCCCACCGCGCGCTGGTGCCCGACGCGGGAGCACCGTGCGACGAGGTCCTCAACGTCGATCTCGGCGCCGTCGATCCTCTCTACATGGACGAGACCGGCGCGGTGCGCTCCGTCCGCGACCTCAATGGCAAGCCTGTTTCGCAGGTGCTTCTCGGCGGCGACACCGGTGCGACCCTCCGCGATCTCTTCGCGGCCGCGGCGCTCCTGAAGTCGAAGCGCGTCCCGGCGCGCGTCGAATTCCTGGTGGCCATTCCGTCGCGGCAGATGCTCGAGGTGCTCGCCGGCAGCGGTGCGCTCACCGATCTCATCGCCACCGGCGCGCGCCTCATCGAGCCCGATGCGCGCGTCATGTCGGGCGAGCTCTATCCGCCGGCCCCGGCCGGCATCAGCGCACGCACGCACGACCTCGAGCCGAGCGTGACGATGCCGAAGAACGTCGCCATCGCCTCCGCCGAGACGCTCGCCTACGCGGTCGCCACCGGCGAGATGGGTGACCCGCGCAGCTTCAAGCGCCCCGTTCGCGTGACCATCCCGCGCGCGCTGCCCACCGACGACGTGCTCGTCGTGCGTGATCGGAAAGGCACGCTCGACATCGGCAAGAAGGCCGCGTCGCTCACGCCGATCCCGCCCGTCGCCTGGAAGACCACGCAGACCCTCGACATCGTCGAGGGCGCCGCCCTGGTCACCGCGCATCTCGTGAACGGGAAGGGGACCGGCGCCCAGGCCAACGCCGCCCCGGTGAATCCGATCGCCGTCGTCTGCACGACGCTCGAGGAGGTACGCGAGCTCGCTGCCCGCGCCGTGGAGCTCGCGCCGAACGTCCGCGCCATCCTCGCCCCGTTCATCCCGAGCGGCGCCGTCTCGCTCTTCAGCGGCGTCGGCATCGCCGCGCTCCGCTTCGACGCGAAGGGCGCGCAGACCCTCAAGGGACAGCGCACCATCGCACTTCCTGCCCCCGCTCAGTGGGCGGAGGACGAGCCCACGTCGGTGGCGCTCTCGGGCGGCGCCGGCGCCGCGCCAAAGGTGCAGCTCACGTGGCTCGCGCTCGGCCCGGAGCGTGGGTGGGTCGCCGCCGGCACGTCGCGCCCGGCCCCCGCCGCCGGCCGGACGCGGAGCTGAGGCCGGCGCCAACGCGTTGAGCTGACGAACCGCGCGATTTCTCCTATCCTGAGGAGCGGATGTCGAAGGGACGCCTCACACGCCAGGAGCTGAGCTGGCTATTGACGCAGGAGGCGCAGAACGCCGCCGAGCGCCTGCGCGTCGGCGTCCAGGTGCTGCGCACGCACGCCCCTCCGGCGCCCGAGCCCGCCACCCTCATCAACGAGGACCCCGGCCATCACGTCGATGCATCGCTCGATGCGCTCGACGACGTGATGAAGATGCTCTCCAGCTTGAATCAGCGACAGAGCTCCTCTCAGCTCGCCGTCGCGCCGCGCCGTGGGCGGATCGACCTCGCGGCGCTCATCGTCGAGGTCGCGCCCGAGGCGCGCGTCTCCATCGAGCCGGGCAGCGGCACCGAGGTCTACGGCGACGAGGCCGATTTCCGTCGCATGATCCAGGTGCTCATCGGCCATGGCACCGGCGAAGGGTCTGCTCAGGGCCGCGTCATCGTGCGTCGCGACGGCGATGACGTGCGCATCTCGACGACGCTCGGCCCCGACAGCTCGCCTACCGCCGGCACCGAGCGCGCATGGCTCAGCCGAATGGCGCTCCGCTACGGCGGCCGTCACGATCTCGAGGGAGGCAACGAGACGCTCGTCCTCCCCGCCGAACAATCCGCCGATCGCAGCGAGCGCGAGGCCCTTCGCAAGGAGCTCGACGAGGCCCGCAAGCAAGGCGAGGTCTACGCGCGCGAGCTTGCGGCTGTCTTCGATCGCGGCGAGGAGGTCGCCACGGTGTCCTCGGTGCCCCC
>JAYTOQ010000674.1:0-1892 GCA_043747665.1 Polyangiaceae bacterium
GGGCTCACCCGTACGCGCGACGTCAAGGTGGTAGCCATCCTCGACACGCATCACCATCCCGACCACGTAGGCGGCAACAGCGAGGTGGCGAAGGCGCTCGGCGTCGCTCGCGTCTACGGCCACGTGAGCGACAAGGGACGCATCCCGAGCCAGTCCGAGATGGTCGAGGAAGGGCAGTCGTTCACGATCGGCAGCCTGTTGGTGCGCGTGCTGCACATCCCGGGTCACACGACGGGCGCGGTCGCCTACGTCGTTTCGCGTGAGCCGCACGACGCCGTGGTGTTTACCGGCGACACAATGTTCATCGGCGGCTGCGGTCGGATCTTCGAAGGCGATCCGCCGATGATGCATGCGTCGCTGCAGAAGCTCGCGAAGCTCGACAGCCGCACGCAGGTCTACTGCGGCCATGAGTACACCGAGTCGAACCTGCGCTTCGCGGCGCATGTCGAGCCGTCAAACCAGGCCATCGCGCAGGCGCGCGCCCGGGCGGCCGAGCTGCGCTTGGCCGGCAAGCCCACCGTCGGCGCGACCATCGCCGACGAGCTCACCTACAATCCCTTCCTTCGCGTGACGTCACCGGAGATCCGGAAGACGCTCGGCATCGCGGAGAGCGCCTCGGGCGCCGAGGCGCTGGGCGTGATCCGGAAGGCGAAGGACAGCTTCAAGTAGAGAGCCCGCGCGCGAGCGCGACGCCATGTCGATCGATGTCCAACCATGTCGATGGAAGCGCTTATGGAATGCCCTTACTGCGGCTCAGAGCTCCGGTTGGCGGGTATTGTCGAACCGACGCGGGGGCCCGGCATGGCGGCGACGCGCTGCGCATCGCCGAGGTGCGCGCGTGAGCTGGTTGCATTGCTATCGGGGACGGGCGCCGACGGCTTCGACGTGCAGCTGCTGAAGGTCCCGACGGCGGCCGCGGTCGATCGCGCACCGCTTGGCAAGCGAGAGCTGCTGGAAGTGATGGGCGCGCTGGTGATCGCCGTCGCCGCGACGGCGTCGGCGGTGGTGGTCGGCGTCCGCTACGTGAGGTGGCCCGATCCGGGACCGGTCCGCACGGAGGCGGAGCTCGTGGGGCTGACGTTGATCGGTGCGGTGGTGCTCGCGGTGGGGTTGATCATCGACGGCACGCTGCGCATGCGGAGGCGCGCGCCGGCGCCGGCGCGGATCGAGCTCGTGCTGCTCGCGCTGCCGAAGAGCTATCGCGCGTGATCATTCGCGCGTGATGGTTCGCGCGTGATGATTCGCGCGTGATGATTCGCGCGTGAATCGGCAGCTCAGCGCTCGCTCGCGGCGCCGAGGACGTCGGTGGTGTGGCGCGCGATCATGCGCTCCTCGTCGGTCGTGACGACGCGCACGCGGCACGCGCTTCCCTCGGCGCTCACGATGGCCTCGGACGCATGGTTCCGCGCCTCGTCCATGGATATCCCGAGGTGCCGCAGCGACCGGCAGATCTCGAGCCGCACGTCGGGCGAATGCTCACCGATGCCGCCCGTGAAGACGAGCGTGTCGATGCCGTCGAGCGTTGCGGCGAGCGCGCCGACCCACTTCCGTGCCTGATAGCAGAAGACATCGACGGCGAGGCGCGCCCGCGGATCGCTCGCGCGCGCTGCGAGCAGCTTTGCCATGTCGGACGTCGTGCCGGAGAGCGCGAGCAGTCCTGCCTCGCGATTGACCAGCCGATCGAGGCTGGATGCGTCGTACCCGCGATGCTCGAGGAGATACACGATCAGTCCGGGATCGACGTCGCCCGAGCGCGTGCCCATCACCAGGCCGGCGGACGGCGTGAAGCCCATCGTCGTGTCGACGGAACGTCCCTCCCGGGTCGCGACCATGCTGGCGCCGCTCCCGAGGTGCGCGATGACGGCGCGGCCGAGCAGGCGCGCGCCCAGCGA
>JAYTOQ010000675.1:0-2584 GCA_043747665.1 Polyangiaceae bacterium
GGCCTCGAGGAGCTCGACGCCGGGATGCGCCGTCATGGGAATGCGCACGACATGGCGGCCGGCCTCGAGGAGCGCGCTCGTCACGTACTCGAGCTGCGCGGCACGATCGCCTTGTACGAGCTTCTCCACGTCGACTCGAAGCTTCGAGCGAAGCTCTCGCGGAGTCTCCGTCTTCACCGGCTCCGCGGCGGGCGCGCCGGCATGCGTCGGGGTCCATGCGGGCGGGTCGCTCGCGGGAAACGACTCGAGCGCCGCCTCGTCGACGAGGATCTGATCCTTCTTCGCGACGTGATCCGTATGCGGAGGACGCGGGATCGGGAGGTCCTCACTCGACATCTTGCTGCGCTCGGGGTTCGCCATGATCAGCTCATTTCTCTTCGACGTGAGCGGCCAAGAGGCCGACAGGACGGCGCTCGGTGAGGAGGCCGTGCGCGCCGCGCTTCACCAGCTCGGTGGCCACGATTCCGATCGCGGTGAGCGCGATCTTGCGGAGGGCGTCTTGCCAGAAAGGAGGCTTTGGCAACTCGCGCAGCGGCGCCAGCGCCTTTCCGAGGCGATACGTGAAGCTCCGCTCGCGGCGGCGCTCCATGAGCGCGCGGATCGCGAACGTCGTCCCGACGCCGATGGCCACCATGCCGATGAGCGATGCACCGACGGGGGCCGCGAGGCGCTTCGCGTGGTGGCCGATCTCCTGCACCTGGTGCCGGCGGTTGTCGAGCGCGTCGATGGTGCGGAGAAGCCGCGACCGGATGACGTTGGCACGCCGCTCGAGGCGCGCGCGCTGCTCGGTGAGCGAGAGCTCTTTCGTCTTCGTGGGCGTGCTCATGCGATGTGCTCCTTGAGCTGATTGACGTCGTTCTCGAGACGATGCCGCGTCTTCTCGAGCGGGTTCTTCGGCAGCATCCCGTAGCCCACGTACCCCGCGATGCCGGCCACCGCGAGGAAGCCGCCCGCGACGCCCAGCGCTACGAGCGCCGTGCCTCCGAGCGCGAGGACCAGCGCCACCGCGAGCAGGCACAGCACGATGACCGATGCGCCGGCAGCGATGCCGAGGCTGATCGCGGCGTGCTGCAGCTGCGCGAGCTCCTCCTTCACTTCTTCCTTCGCGAGAGCCACCTCGAGGTGGACAAGCTCCTTCGCTTCGTCCATCGCCTCCCTGACGAGATCTGCGGTCGATGCTTCTTCGAGCATCGCGAGATTGCGCTCGGACGGCGCTACTTCGATGGCCATGTGATTCTCCTGTGCGTCATGTGCTTCGGGGTGGTGCTTCTTGGGCATCCCCCAGGGTTCGGTCTTGGGCGCGAGCTCGGCATTGGCCTTCGTCGCGATCTTGTCGAGCTCGTCGTCTTCGTTGTCGAGCGGGAAGGCCTCGGCGCCGACCTTCTCGCGGACGAGGCGGCGCTCGACGCGTCGAGCGATCGACTCGAGCATCACCCACTCTTCGAAGGGCAGCTTCGACTGGTTCATCTCGTTCCAGATGTCGACCAGCCGCGACCCGAGCTTCGCGCCGACGTGACGATGCTTCTTCTCGTGCGCCGCGATCATCTCGATGAGTCGTCCGAGCTCGTCCTGGAGGCATTGACCGGCCTCGGAGCCGACGAGATACGCGTCGGCATCGACCTCGGTGCGCGTCAGCATGGCGCGGACGAGGGCCACCTTCTCGGCCTTGCCGCGGAGCAGGAGGTCCGCCGGATAGAGGTACATCTCGAGCCCGTCCGCGCGAATGCACTTCACCTGCTCGGCGACGATCGGGTTGACGACGCCGCGCGCGAAGAGCTTCAGGGCCTTCGTGGAGAGCGCCATGCTGGTGGGCACCTCGTGGATCTCGGGAACGAGGCCGGCGCGCGCGCAGGCCTCCGCGAGCTCACGCACCACGCGATCGTAGCGGCCGACGCGCGGCTGCACGTAGACGTGCTGGTCGTCCCAGCCGCGAAAGATCGAGGCGATCTTGATGAGCGGCACGGTGACCACCGTGACGGCGAAGGCGATGAAGAAGCCGATCGCGAGCGGGTACCCGTTGACCAGCGCGCGGAAGACGCCGCCCTTCGTGGAGGGCGCCGCCCAGTGCGTGAGCCCGCCGACCAGCATCGGAGCGAGGAACGCGAGCGAGCCCCACACGATGCGCATCGCGAGCGGACCGATCCACTTCTCGATGGGAAGGAACGCGAGCGCCCAGCCCGCGACAGCAGGGAAAAACAGCCCGATCACGAACAGCGGCCACGCGATCGACACCAGAAGCGCGACCGACACCGCGAGCTGCTTCTTCCCCGGCAAGCGTCCGAAGAGCGCCGTGACCGACCAGCCAAAGATCGCCTGGATGATGCTGCCGATCTTCTTACCGAGGAAGCTCAGCAAGAGGGAGAAAAGTGCCACGGGGCCTAGCGCTGCAGCAGCCGTGCCCACGATTCATGGCGTCCGGCTCCTCGACCGCGCAGGCGCCCAGGCGACGCCGCGACGACGACGACGCGATGTCGCAGATTCCGCGGAGGCGCGTCCGGGCACAGCGGGGCGCGTTTGCGCTCAGTAGCGCTTCGTCCAGACCCCGTCGACCTGCACCTTGCCGCGGTCGCCGAGCGTGGTCTCG
>JAYTOQ010000676.1:0-2761 GCA_043747665.1 Polyangiaceae bacterium
GGGCGCTCGTCGAAGCACCGCTGACGCCTCCTGCGTCGCTTCGCTCGATGCTTCGCGCGACGAGCGAGCCGCGGATCGCCTCGTAGGTGGTGGCGAACCGGCGAAGGCGCGTGGCGATCGTCGCGGGACGCGCGTCGACCGCCATTCCTTCGAGCTCGACGGCGAGCGCGACGAGCCGCGGAAATTGCGCTTCCGCGCGGCCGAGGAGCACGCGCAGATCGCCGCCGAGCGCCGATTCTCCGGGCCTCGTCGCGCGGACGGCGAGTGCGATGGCGAGCGCATCCTCGATGGCCGCGCGGATGCGCCGATGATGCGTGAGCGCGAGCTGTGACCAGGCCGGCCCCGCCTTCTCGGCGGCGGCGCAGTCCGCGAGCGCGAGGGCGTAGTCAACCATCGCCTCGAACACGATGGCGATCGCCTTGCGTACGGGCCGATGGGGGCTCACGGGCCACACCAGCGAGGACAGCAACGTTGCCCACAGCGCGCCGGCCGCGAACGCGAGCGCGTCGACTCCGTACGACGCGCTGCCGGTCTTCGAGGTCCCCACGGCGGTGACGATCACGGCCATCGTCCCCACCGTCGCGGCGGTCGGACCGAGGGCGCGGGCAAGCGTCCCGGCAAAGGCAACGAGCGCGAGAAGCCCCGTCGCCAGCCACACCGACGAGCCACAGCGCTCGGACAGCGGAATGAGGAGCGCGCCGACCATCCCGAAGGTGCCGAGGGCCTTCACGCGTGTCGTTCGGAGGCCGCCCGGATCGGCGAGGGTGCCGAGCCAGCCGCCGAGCGCCATCCACGCCAGCTCGGCGCGCCCGAGCGCGGCCGCGAGGAAGAATGGGATGAGCGTCGCCACCGCTGCGCGGACGCCGTTCGCGATCGCCGGGGCGAGCCGTTGATAGGTGATGCGTCGCTCCATGAGGGACCGGCCGCGGAAAGCGTAGGGCCGATCGACCTCAGCCGGCGCCAATCGCGCCAAAAAAACGCCGCTCGCCGCGAGAACCCAGGCCTTGCGCGCTTCTTGCGAGGATACGTTTGCTACACTCGAGGGAGCGGAGGAGCTGACGCATGGCATGGTTTCGTACGCAGGTGAGCGCGGCTGCAGGGTTGTCGTTCATTCTCGCGGTCACAGCGGGGTGCGGTAGCAGCGCGGCTGCCCCCAAGACCGGAGGAGCGAGTGGCTCGTCCGAGTCCAACGAAAAGGGACCCGCCGAGGTCGGCAAGGGCGCGCCGGATCTCTCGATCCAGACCGTCAACGGCAAGGGGCAGATCACGCGTGATTCGCTCTCCGGAAAGGTCGCCATCGTGGACTTCTGGGCCACGTGGTGTGGGCCCTGCAAGCAGTCCTTCCCGAAGCTCGAGGAGCTCGCCAAGCAGAACCAGGGCAAGGTCCAGGTCGTCGGCATCTCCGTCGACGACAAGGCGGACGGCGTCGCAGACTTTGCCAAGTCGAACGGCGTGACCTTCGCCATCGGCTGGGACGACGGGCACGCCATCGCCAACCGCTGGAAGGTCGACTCGATGCCGACCACGTACATCCTCGATGGGAGCGGCACGGTCCGCTACATCCACGCCGGCTATCACGACGGCGAGGCCGACGTCATCGCGAAGGAGCTCGCCACGCTCGCCGCCGAGCCGCCGTCCGAGCGCAAGGCGAAGACGGACGTAGCATCGGCGTCGGGGTCCTCGGACTCCGCCGATACGTCGGCATCCGCGAAGGATCCGCCCAAGGATCCGCCGCCCGGAGCCGCCGCAGGTGGCGACGACAGCGGCGACAAGACCGACGAGACGCCGGCGCCGAAGAAGAAGCCGGGCAAGAAGAAGGCGCCGGGAAAGAAGCCCGCGACCAAGCCGGCGCCGAAGAAGAAGCCGGCCGCGCCGACTCAGTAGAGCGCGGGGCGGGCGACGAGAAGCGCCGTCCCGCCCACGTACGCGACGACGTCGACGCACGCGATGCACGAGCCCCCGAGGACGCTCGAGACCCGGCAGATCTCGACGCCGTCGCGGCCGAGATGCGTCGCGGCGGAGCGCAGGACGTCCTCGACGTCGTCGTCGGTGGCGGTCGCGAGATCGCGGGGGAGGGCGACGTTGCCGACGGCGGTGATGGTGTACATGGGGAATCGTGTCCGGAAAGCGGCGTTAAGTAGCGCCAAGATGGCTTCCGCGCTAGCCCACCCAAGGATGATGGCGGCCGGCGGCGACGGGACGAACAAGCCAGTGCGCACCCTCGCGCGGAGGCCCACGATCCGCCCGCGCGCGGTCACGCCCCCGCGGAGCGCGACGTCGGCACCGACACCGACATGGCGGCTTCCGCCGGTGCGCCTGCCGTCGCCGCGCGTGCCCTCGCCGCCGCGCGAAGCGGCACGAGCCGACGCGCGTCCGGTGCTGCTGCTCGTCGCCGACGCGAGCGATCAGCTCGAGGTCGCGCGCCTGCACGACGAGGCACCGGGCGGCGCGGTCCGTGCCGCGCGGCGAGCGCCTCGCGCGATGGCGCTCGCCGCGTCGACGGTGATGGTGCTCGCGGCTGTCGTCGTCGTCGTCGTGGCGTGGGTCGTCGTGGCGTGGGCTTCCGGTCGTCCGACGGAGCCGCTCCAGACGAGCGCGATGTCCACGCGCACCGCGCCGACGTCTATCGTAATCACGAACGCGCTGCCGGCGCGCGTGCCTGCGGCGGCGGCGAAGGCGGACGAGTCCGCCGCTCGGTCGATTCCCGTGTTCGACGTGAAGAGCCTGCCGCCCGCGCCCCGCGGCAAGTAGCCCGCGCTCT
>JAYTOQ010000677.1:0-2354 GCA_043747665.1 Polyangiaceae bacterium
AGCCGATCGATGCGGGCCTGGAGATCGGCGAAGACCGGCGGGCGGATGCGAGCAGCAGTCGAGGAGAGCGGCGGCGTTCGGCGCATGGGAGACGGTCAGCGCAGCTTGGGGGTGCACTGGGCTTGCGCCTGCAAGCTCACGCGCGCGCCCGGGAGATCATCGAGGGTCATCGCGATGGTGGCGACGACGCCGTTCGCGTCCTTCCCGAGCGAGGCGGCGGAGGTGGCGGCGACCGGCGCGGCGCCACCGGCGGCGGGCGCGGGCTTCGCACAAGGGATCGGCCCGGTCTGCCCGGCGAGCTCGACATGGACCGCGGGGCCCGTCACGTCGAGGATGCCCTTGAGCGGCGCGGAGGCCGCCGCCTTGCTGCCACCGCCCGTCGGATCCGCCGCTGCAAACGAGAGGAGGCCCGCGACGGGGATCGGCCCTGCGGCATCGCCGGCGAGCGGCAGATCGAGCGAGATGTCGACGAGCGGTCCCGACGGAAACACCGAGATACCCCCGGCCGCGAGGATGAGGTGGCCCGACACCGAACGTGACGTGACCGCCGCGAGCGGGCCTGCGCTCCCGCCATCCGCGCTGCCGGCGTCGCCGGCCCCCGCATCGCCCTTGCCTGCGTCGCCCTTGCCTGCGTCGCCCTTGCCCGCATCGGTCTTGCCGGCGTCGCCAGGGGCGTCGCCCGCGCGCGTCGTCGTCGTCTGGACGGCGACGATGGTGACCTCGCCGTGTGCCTCGAGGCGCGTTTGAGCGCCGCCTGCGCCTCCCAGGACGATCGACGGGATGTGTAGATCGGCGAGCGTCGTCGCCGGGATCGACAGCGAGAGCGACACCGATCCGTCGTCACCCGCGGTCCGCGTGATGGACGCGGGATAGGACCCTGAGGGATCGAACTTGAGCACGCTCCGCACGAGTATGCCCTGGCGATCGACATCGAGCTGCCATGGGCCGGCGGGTGCGCCTGCGATGCGCATCGTGAAGAGCGGCGCGCTCATGTGGTAGTCGTCGCCGAGAGCGCGCGCTGCGTTCTTCGTGACGTCCACGGTGATGTTCTCGACGAGCGCGCTCGTTCCAGAGCCGATCACGTTCTTCCAGTCGACGCGACCGGACGTGACCTCGATCTTCTGGATGCTCGCGAAGGGCTCGGCCAGCTGCGCGCCGTGCTTCGCGCGGTACTCGGCGATGCGCGTCGCCACGCTGCCGTACGAGCCGTCGAAGGTGACCTCTGCGTCGTCGATGCTGATGCTGTCTGGCACGAGCCAGCGCAGTCCGATGACCAGCGTGCCGGCGCGCATGCTCGCGCCGGGGAGCTCCGCGGACTCGGCATGCACGTCGAGGAGGCGGATCGCCTTCCGCGACACGTCGACACGATCGATGGTGACGACGATGCCGCGCGCAGCAGCGCCGGTGACGATCCAGGCGCGTGCGATGGCGGGCGCGAACATCCACGCGACGATGAGCGCGAGGACGAGGAAGACGCCGAGGTACGTGAGGAAGCGCTTCCAGATCGATCCGGCCGGCGTCTTCGGCTCCTCCACGGGGAGCCAGTCGACGTTGCGGATCTCGAGCGCGGGCTTGCGCAGCACGCCGGCGGCGGGAGGCGAGAGCGGCGCCCTCCCCGGACCCGAGCTCGGCGGGCCGCCCACCGCGATCGGGCGCACGCCTTCGATGAAGTCGGGCTCCGGCATCGGCGGGGGCTCGTAGATCACCGTGCGCGGCTCCATCGCGGGACGCGACGACATCGGAGGTCGGACCGGCGGCGAGAATGCTCGCGCCGCGAGCGACGCATCGGGAGGCGCGTGCATCGGCGAACGCGAGGAGCCGGGAGAAGACCCGGGTGCGGAGGGAATGGTGATGCGCGGCGCTCCCTTTGCCGGCGGCGCCGGGATCGCCATCGGCGCGGTGAAGAGCGGCGCATTCGCTTCCGCGAGCACCGTGGCCGCGAAGGCCGGCGGCTGCATCGCCGGCTGCGCGGCTCGCGGCGGCGGCTGCGTCGCCGGCTGTGCGGCGGCGGGGGGCGGGATCGTCGGCTTCGGTTTGGACGACGGCGTCGGCGGCGCGGGCGGCGGCGGCGGCGCCATCGACGGAGAGCGCGAAGGACGGGACGCTGCCGCGGGCAGCGGCGGCGGCCTCTGCGAGCGTGCGCCTTGTTGCGGCGCGGGCGCTGCCTGCGACCTCGGCACGGACGGCGGTGGCGCCGTCCCGCCCATCGGCGGAATGCGCATAGGGCCCGGCTTCGGCGCGATGATCTCGTCGCTCGCGCCGGCAGCGGAAGGCGGCGGCGGTGCGGCCTCAACCTCGCGAATGCGCTCGGCGCGCTCCGCGAGCGTCTTCTCGGCGAGACGCTCCGTCCATGC
>JAYTOQ010000678.1:0-1766 GCA_043747665.1 Polyangiaceae bacterium
GAACGACGGCTGCGACGCGGGGTAGCCGCCGGTCGTGGGCGGCGGCATCTGCGGCGCCGGGAGATGCGCCGTTCGCGGCGCGGCCACGCGCGCCCGCACCGCCTCTTGATCCTCGCGCGCGAGCGAGACGCCGCATGCGCTACAGGCACGTGCATGCGGCGGGTTCATGGTCCGGCACATCGCGCACTCGCGCGGCCCAGAGCTATCGATGCGCCGTACCTCTTCCGGGACCGAGCGCTTCGCCGTCGACTCCTCGCGAGACATGATCGCGGTTCGGTCGATGGCGTCGTCGGCGGCAGGCACCGGCGGCGCGGGCGGCACCGGTGCGCTCCGCTTGCGGCCTAGCGCCGCTGCCTCGGGGCGGTCCATCTTGATCGTCGCGTCGTCATACGTGTCGTCGAGCACGAGGGCGCGCGGATCGGGACGAGCCTCGGGCCTCGCGTTGGGGCGTGGTGGGGCCGGAGGAGCCTGCGGCAGGTCGGGCCGCGACTCGCGCGGCGAGCGGGCCACCTCGGTCTTCACGCCAGCGTCGTACGGGTCGTCGCCGGCGTCGTACTCGAGGCTCACCAGCCCCAGGTTCTCGGGCTCGAGCGCCGACGCGAGCGCGCGTGACACCTCCTCCATCGACTCGTAGCGCTGCTCCGGCTGCTTGGCGAGGCAGCGAAGGACCACCCGATCGAGCGCGCCCGGCAGCTCCGGCGCGGTGTCGGTCATCGGCTTCGGGAACACGTTGAGGTGCGCGTGGATGAGCGCGGGCACGCCTCCGTCGCGGAAGGGCGCCTTGCCGGTGAGCATCCGGTACATGACGATGCCGAGCGAATAGATGTCGGTGCGCCCATCGACGACGCGCCCCATGATCTGCTCGGGCGCCATGTACTCGACGGTGCCCACGAGCATCCCGGTATGCGTGAGCTGCGTCTGCTGATCGGGCGTGTACGACTTGGCGACCCCGAAATCGAGAACCTTCACGTAGTCGGTTTGCCCGCCGCGCTCGATGAGCATCACGTTGGCGGGCTTGAGATCGCGATGGATGATCCCGGCGGCATGGGCGACGTGGAGCGCCGCGCACATCTGCCTGGCGATGTTCACGGCGACGGCCGGGGCCATCTTCCCGTCGCGACGGATCTTCGTCGAGAGCGACTCGCCTTCGAGGAGCTCCATCACGAAGAACATGTCGCCCTGATCGCTGCGGCCGAGGTCATAGACCTCGATGATGTTCTCGTGCTGTACGCGCGCGGTGTTCTTCGCCTCGCGGAGGAAGCGACCGGCCACCTCCTCGTCGAGCGCGACGCCGTCGACACCGCGGATGAGCTTCACCGCCACAGAGCGCTTCATCGTCAGGTCAGTCGCGCGAAAGACGACGCCCATCCCGCCCGAGCCGAGCTTCGCTTCGAGGCGATATCTTCCGCCGAGCAGCCGTGGAAGGGATTCGTCGTTCTCCGACATCCGAGTCCTGACGAAACGTATCACGCTCGGTGCGTGCTAGTTTCTCCGCATGAGCAGCGCCCCCCCGTCCGGACGGACGGACCCCGCAGTCCACAAGCGCTACCTCGAATACCGCGACAAGCACGTGTATTTCGGCAAGCTGGCGAAGCAGCTCGCGATGGCCGAGTTCGAGGCCCTCGAAGTGGAGTTTGCCGCCCTCGAAGCCAAGGGCGACGACGCCCGTGACGACGAGGAGCAGGAGCGCTGGGAAGAGTGCGCGAAGCTCCTCTTCCGTGACTGAGGGCTAGACGGCTTTGCGCGAGGCGACGAGCGGCGAGGCC
>JAYTOQ010000679.1:0-3724 GCA_043747665.1 Polyangiaceae bacterium
CTGGCGGAGGTCGATGCTGTGCTCCTCTTTGAATCCCGACACGAGCCAGTCGATGATGCGCGCGTCGATGTCCTCGCCGCCGAGGAACGTGTCACCGGCAGTGGCGATGACCTTGAAGACGCCGTGGGCGCCGATCTCGAGGATCGAGATGTCGAACGTGCCGCCGCCGAAGTCGTAGACGGCGACGGTCTTCTCGATGTTCCGACCGAAGCCGTACGAGAGTGCGGCGGCGGTGGGCTCGTTGATGATGCGGATGACGTCGAGGCCGGCGATCTCGCCTGCGTCCTTCGTCGCCTGACGCTGGTTGTCGTTGAAGTACGCGGGGACGGTGACGACCGCCTTGGAGACCGTCTCACCGAGATAGTCCTCGGCGATGACTTTCATCTCCTGGAGGACCATCGCGCTGATCTCGGGGACCGAGAACTCCTTGTCGCGGAGGACGATGCGCACGTCGTTGTGCGGACCTTCGACGATGCGATAGCTCGACGTCGCCACGGCGTTCTTCACCTGGGGCGAGTTCCACTTGCGGCCGATGAGCCGCTTCGCGGCGTACACCGTGTTCTCCGCGTTCGTGATCGCCTGGCGTTTTGCGATGTGACCCACGAGGCGCTTACCGGCCTCCGTCACCGCCACCATCGAAGGCGTGGTCTTGTATCCACCACGGTTCGGAATCACGACCGGCGTCCCATTTTCGACGATGGCGACACACGAATTCGTCGTCCCGAGGTCGATGCCGATGACCTTCTCCATACGCTCGCTCTCCTTACCGAGACGAAAGCCTACAACGCTTGATCGCCATTGTATCGAAGGGATACGTCTTAAGGCGTACCGCCGTCATGTCTTCGCCGAGTTCTTCGTGATCCCCAAAAGCACGGGATTCTTGGGGTCGAGCGTGAGGCCTGTCTGGGCGGCACGCCTCGCGGAGGCCGTCAGCCCAGCCTTGGCGTAGATCTCGGCCAGGACGACATGGTGATCGACGACGCTCGGTTCGGCGAGCACGGCGGTCTTCGCGTGCTCCGCGGCCTGATGCATGTCGGCGCCTTCGGCCTTGAGGAGGCACTTCGCGGCCTGGGCGTTGGCGTTCACGTCGGCCGGTCGGATCTTCGTGACCTTCTGCCACGTGCGGCCGGCCTCCGGCCAGTGGTGGCTGCGCTGCTCGTACGTCGCCTGCTTGATGTAGCTATCGTAAAGGAGCTTGTCGGCCTCGTTCTTGACCTCCTGATAGTGCATCGCCAAGGCCGTATCCTCGGGCGCGAACTTGGTGGCGATGTGGAGGGAGCTCGCGGCGGCGACGAGATCGTTCTTGGAGAGCGCGTCCTCGGCGAGCTTCGTGTACTTGCGCGCCTGATTCGCGGTGGCGTTGTCGATGCGCTCTTCATAACGACGCTTGAGGGCGTCCATCGCGTCGCCGGAGTTCGAGTAGCGGAGCGGGTTCGTCACCTCCGACGGAGACGCGACGCTCTGCGCCGTTGGCGGCCGCATCGACTGCCCGCCGAGGAGCCGCTTCGCGAGCGCTTCTCGACGCGCTTGGAGCTCCTGCGCCGAAGGGCCCGTCGGAACGACCGGCCCGGGGCTCGAGGCCCGCACGCCGGGCGCCGAATCACGCGCTGCGGGAGCGGCGACGGCCGCGGTGGCGGTGGCGGTGGCGGCGGACACCTCCGCGGCCTTGCGCGTCTCTTCGAGCGCGCGCTCGAACATCGCCTCCATGCCCTTGGTGGTCGCGACCTCGTCGAGATACGCGTCGTAATCGAGGCGCTTCGCGGCATCGACGAGGATGTCGTGCGCCTCGGTGATGCGACCGAAGAGGGTCTCCATCTTGCCCTTGAACGAGCCGAGTTTCTTCTTGAAGTACCGGTCGGGGTGCATCAGCGATGCGAGCTCGAAGTACGATCGCTTCACGGTCTTCTTGTCGGCGTCCTTGCCGACGCCGAGCAGTGTGTAGTGATCGAGATCGTCGAGCCGGTAGTACATGTCGAGGACGCGCTTCTTCTGATCGGGCGAGAGCTCGACGTCCTCTTCGAGCTCCTTCGGGTCGTACTTGGGGTCGAGCCCGATCGACGCGAACTGCGGAAGCTGCGTGCGATCGCGGACGGGTGCCGCGGGCGGCGGCGGAGCCGCAGCCGGCGCGTTCGGATCGACGATCTCGACGACGCCGAGCCTCTCGAGCTTCTCGAGCGTCTTCTCGACCTGGAACTCCGGCAGCCCGGTGTCCTGTGCGAGCTGCTTCTTGCCGAGGCGACCGTCGATGCGGGTCAGCAGGAAGCCGTCCATCGCATCGAGCTTGAACTGGCGGACGTCGATGTGAGCGACGAGCCGCGGCACCTTCTCCGCCATCGGCTTCGGAGCATATCAGGAGCCTTCGCCAGACCGCTTCTTCCATGCAATCGGAGGCTTGCGCCGCGCTCGGCCTACAGTGTGGTCGGCTTCGCGATCGCCGGCGCGAACCGGGGCGCCCACCGCGGATGCATCCAGACCCAGCCTTCGGGCATCGCTCGGATGCGAGCGGAGATGGCGTCGTTGATGCGCGTGGTGAGGACGCGCTCGCCCTCGCGCGAGGACACGAGATCGCTCGTGACGATGCGCGTCACCGCGAGCTCGAGCTCGCTGGGAGCGGTGCTCGAAGGCGCCGGGACGCCGACCACGACGGCGGCACCCGTGCGGAGCGCGAGGCGCGCCGGGCCGACCGGGGTTTGCGCCGCGTGGCCCAGGAAGGGGACGTCGATGCTGGGAACGCGCGATGCGAGATCCATCGGGATGCCGAGGATGCGCCCGCGTCGAAGCGTGCGGAGGAGCGCGACCCCGGCGCCGGGCGCGCCGCGATAGATGGTGGTCAGCCCGCGCTCCCCGCGCAGCCGCTCGTAGAGCCGGGTCAGCCGCGGGTCGTAGGCCTCGCGCGCCACCGCCGTGAATGGCAGCTCGCACTGCACCAGCGTCGCGGCGACCCGCTCCCACGGGCCGAGATGCGCGGACGCGAAGAGGACGCCGCGGCCCTCCGCGATGGCGTCGTCGAGCGTGGTGCGCGCGCCGTCGGCGAAGGGCAAGCCGAGGACCGGTCGTCGCGGATCCAGCATCGCCACGGCGTCGCCGAGGTAGCCGCCGAGCGTACGGTACGACCGCGCGACGAGCGCGCGGCGCGCCGCCCGATCGAGCTCCGGGAACGCGAGGGCCACGTTGCGCTCCGCGAGCCGGCGCGCGGGCGGGATCACGAGATGCGCAAGCCGTCCGAGGCCCACGCCGGCAGCGCGGAGGACGCGCGGCGAGAGACGACCGAGCGTGGCCACTGCGCCGGCGGCGAGGAGCCAGAGCACGTCGTTCTTCGCGCGCTGCGCGAAGCTCCATCGGCCACCCTCGCGTACGTCGCGTTCCTGCAGGGCCACGGGGGTCATCGGCGCGAAGGGATGGGCGCGGTGCGCTCGACCGTCGTTCCGTCGGCGCAGGTGCCGCACGTGGTCCTCACGCGATCGCGTGCAGAGTACACCCGTCGCTTGGCGTCGTCGCAGCGCTGAGGCTCGTCACCGCCCTGAGACAGCTCGCAGAGACGTCCGGCCGCGCGGTCCATCGAACCTAGCGCGCGGCACGCATTCCGGCAGTCGCTGCCGGCGACGTCGAGCTCGCGCTGCGAGGCCTCGACGTCCCTCGACGCGCTCTGCAGGGCCGCCGAGCGGCCCGACTCGGCGCTGGGCGTGACGGGCGCCGGAGGAGGCGGGGCGGGCGGAGGCTGGGC
>JAYTOQ010000680.1:0-1533 GCA_043747665.1 Polyangiaceae bacterium
AGAGCGCGCGAGTCGTTGCTGGCCTTGCCGTTCGCGTCGCCAAGCGTCTGCACGACGTCGTGCGTCGTCGTCGGGCGCAGGGCGCGGGACTTCATGTCCTCGCGGGTGAGGTAGCCCTTACGTTCGAGCGCGCGAAGGTGATCGTTCACCCCGTTCGTCGAGCGAATGCCCATGCGAGCGCCGATCTCTCGGAGCGTCGGCGGGTAGCCGCGGTCGGAGATGGACTGCCGGATGAAATCCAAGACCATCTGCTGACGCTGAGTGAGCCCTTGCACGATGTTCAGCGTACTGAACACGCGTGCCCGGGTCAAGCAAGCGACGAGCGATCGCGGAAAAGGTGGGGAAAGCTGGGGGAAAACCCGGCTCGCGAAGGGCCCGAGCGCGCGTTACTTCGTCGCGACTTCCCACGTCGCGAGGAAGTTCGGCTCGAAGGGATCGCCGTGACAGCCCTCGCAGGACGTCTCCTTCTTGTCGGTGCGCTTCAGCTTCTTCACGAAGTTCGCGTCCATCCAGCCCGAGAGCGCCTTCTTGTCGTGGCGGTCGAGGAACTCCAGCTTTCCGCCGTGACACGAGTCGCAATAGAGCGGCGAGCCGTCCTCCATCGCCATGCCGACGACGAACTCGTTCCACATCCGCGAGGCGACGCGCTTCTTCGGTGTCCAGGTCTTGAAGTTGTCGGTGTCGTGGCACGCCGCGCACTTCACGCCGAGCGACTTGGCGAAGGTCGGCATCAACTTTCGGATCGTGTCAGGTGACAGCTTGTTCAGGGGCTGCGGCTTCAGCGGATCGATCCCGAGCTTCTTGAGGTCCTCGGCGAACGCGCTCTTCGTGATCGGCGTCATCGGTCCGATCACCGCCGGCGGCGCCGCGCTACCGCCAGGCGGCACGCTCGCGGCGGAGCCGGAGGCACCGGGCGGCGCGGTCGCAATCCCGCCCGCCGGAGCAGCGCTTCCGCTCGGCGCTGCGGTCGACGTCCCGGGAACGGTGGGCCCCGGGCCTTGCTCGCCGCCGCCGCACGCAGCGACGGAGCCGAGCGCCCCGATCAGGATGCTCGCCGCGAGCGCAAGGTGAGCCGTGGAGGACGAACCGAGCCGAGCATGCGAACGCATGCCCGAGGTTCTAACGTCAGAAGCGGCCGGTCGTCGACAAGAACGTGAGCTTGTCGTTGGTCTCGCGAAGGCGCGAGGCCAGCATGCGCACGCAGCTCCAGAGGACCTCGTAGGCGAGGTCCTTGTGGAGGAAGAGGAGATCGTCGAACGCGTCCTTCGTGATGACGAGCAAGCGACAGCGCTCGTGCGCCAGCGCTCCTGCCGAGCGCGTCGACTCGTCGAGGAGCGACATCTCGCCGAACACCTCCCCGGCGGCGAGCACCGCGAGGGCCTCTTCGCCCATGCCGCCGACCTCGCGGAAGATGCGGACCTTGCCCTCGAGGATGATGTAGAGCTTGTCGCCCGGATCGCCGTACGCGAAGATCTTCGTGCCGTACGCATACGACTCCTCGGTCGTCACGTGCGCGATCATCGCGAGCGCCTC
>JAYTOQ010000681.1:0-6209 GCA_043747665.1 Polyangiaceae bacterium
TCTGTCTGGCCGCGTCGATCGGCTGACCAAGATGATCGGCGCGCACGTCGGCCTCGAGGTCGCGCGCTTCGACGCACCGACGTACGAGGCGCTCGCTACCGAGGTGCGAGAGGGCCGCGTGGACGTCGCGTGGCTGCCGCCGATCGTGTTCGTGCGCCTCGCTGATTCCGTAACTCCGCTGGGCAGCATCGTGCGCGGAGGCAAGACCGCGTACGAGGCGGCGCTCGTGGTCCGCGCCGACTCGCGCATCCGCACCATCGACGGCCTGCGCGGCTCGCGCGCAGGCTGGGTCGATCCGTGGAGCGCCGCCGGCTTCGTGCTCCCGCGCGTGAAGCTCGCGCTGCTCGGCGTCGATCCGCGCACGGTGTTCCGGACCGAGACGTTCCACGGCTCCCATCGTGCCGCCATGAAGGCGCTCGAGGAAGGCGCCTGCGACGTCGCCGGCACGTACGCGCAGGCCGACGAGGCAGGCAACGTCGTCGCGGGCGCGTGGTCCGAGGTCTCCGGCGCAGAGGTGCGCGTGCTCGCGACGTTTGGCGCGATCCCGCCCGACGTCATCGCGGTGCGAGCGGAGCTGGCGGCAGAGTCGCGCGTGAAGGTCCTCGAGGCGCTCCGTGCGGCATGCACCGAGGAATCGACACGCAAGGTCCTTCGCGAGATCTTCAACGGTGACGAGCTGCGCGAGGGCCTCGCGCCCGGCTACGAATCGCTGCGGAGCGCGCTCGATATGGCGACGGCGCGCGGACTCTTCGACTGAGTCGAACACGTGCGATGAGATGTGCGCGACCGCGCGTCGACGCGGTCGCAGCGGTTCGTCGTCAGGGCCCGCCGGCATCGGGGGGCGACTGAACCGGAGGCAGGTGCGAGACCGGCATCCTCAGCTCGCTGGTGGAGCTGCAGCGAAGCCACGTCGCCGTCGCGAGCGGTCGCCCTTCGGACTCCATCCGCGGAGACCCTAACACCCTCGCGGAGGCGACCGCGCTGTGCGAGCGCATGTGCGCGCGGAAGCGCACCCAGCGCCGGCGGATGCGGATCAGTGCTTCGCGACGGCCGCGCGCTTCGGGCCGCTCAGCGTGCGCAGCGCGCGGCAGACCTCGCCGTCATGGCATGGGCCGACCGCGCCGCCGTGCGAGGGCCACGGCGAGTCTGCGGCCTTCATCGCGATCATGTCGCGAAGCTCCGGCCCGCGCCACGGCGGCGCGGAGTGCGGGAGCTTAGCCTCGCGCTCGTTCGAGGAGCTGTCGCCGTGGTTCGCGAACGCGAAGCGGATCTGCGGGATCAGGCCCACGCGTTGCACCGGCGTGCCGTCCGGTAGCGCATAGACCAGCGTCGTCAGACGAAGAACGCCCGCATGCGCATCGTCGTCGACGTACTCCTGCGCGCAGCCCTTGCCGAAGGTCGGCGTTCCCACAGTCGGCCCGCGCCTGTACTGCGCGAGCGCGCCTGCGATCATCTCCGCCGCGCTCGCCGTCGTGCCATCCACGAACGTCGCCACCGGACCGGCCCATCGATCGCGCTCGCGCGGGACCGGCGCGCGATCGATCTCGATGGTGCCGTCGCGACGCTTCATCGCGAAGAGCGGCGCGCCCGGCAAGAAGAGCGAGAGCGCACCGAGCGCGCCGTCGGTCGAGCCTCCGCCATTGCCACGCAGATCCAGGACCACGCCGGAGAGCTTGCGGGCGCTGCGATCACGCTCCGTTGCAATGAGCGCCGCGAGGTCGTCGCCGAGCTCGTCGCGCACGTCCTTGATCTCGACGATGAGCACGTCGCCGTCGCCGAACGCGATGCGCTCGTTCGGAAGCTCGCCCCCCGCGTGCGCGGGAGCGCCTGCGTCATCGCTCTTGCCGAGCTCGACAGTCAGGATTGCGCCTGCCCTCAGCACCACCGCGGAGAGCGGCGCCTTGGCATCGCTGGTGGCAAATCCAAGCTGATCCACCTGCTCCAGCGGCAGCCCCGCGGTCGCCACGCGCGACACGGAAAGCACCACGTCGTCGACCATGAGCGGCGCGGCCGCCGAGTCGGTGACGCGCACGCCGATGGCGGTCGGGACGGCACGTCCCCACAGCCGCGATGGCGGGCGCGACGCCAGATCGACCTCATAGATGCGCGACTCCTCGTCGAACGGCGCCCACTCACCATGCGGATCGACGAGCGGTACGTACGCGCGCACGGCCGACGCGAGCACCACCTTCGCCCAGCCCGCCTTGTCGAGCTGCGGGAAGAAGCGGCGACGTGCCTCGTCGGCGAAGGGCTTCGCCTCTGGGCCGTGCACCGCCTCGAACGCTCCGACGCGCCGGCCGATCTCGAACGCCACTTCGCGCGCGAGGCCCGTCGGCGGAAGCGGCTCGAGCGTCGCCAGCTTCACGTCGACGCTGCCGGGCGAACGACGGCCGCGATCGAAAGCGTCGCGTAGCTCGTTCGACCACTGCTCGAGCGTCGCGCCTGGCGCGAGGGCAGATTCACACGACCGCCGCCGCTTGCCCTCGATGTCGGCGATCAGCTCCGGCGCAGCGCGCGCCATGGCACGCGCCGTGGGCGCATCCTTTGCGAGGCTGAGGAGGCCGTGGGGATCGAGCCAGTCCGCTGCCGAGGTCGCGAACGCCGCGGTCGGAACGCCGTCGGGCGCGTAGGCGAGACCTGCGCGCACCTGCTCGACGATGGTGCGCGCCTCCTCGCAGGAGAGCGCCGTCGGCTCACCCGAGGGGATGCGGAAGACGTACGACCGCTCGTCGTCGTGGCTGTCGTCGTTCGGATCCATCTTCGGCAGCGACGTTCCAGCGTCCGCGACCGGCGCGGACACAACGACGACAGCCGGGTCCGCCACATGAGGCGGCGGCGCTCGATGACCGCCATGGAACACCACCCAGGCAGCCGCAGCTGCCACGGGCACCATGCCGGTCGTGAGCCAGATCCTCTTCCGCATCCCGAATCGAGAAGGTTAGCAGCACCTCCCCGGCACCGCGAAATTGGGCGTCTACGGAGCTCCTTCAGGCCACCAGCTCCGCGAATGCCTGGAGCTCGCCGCGCAGCTTGGAACGCGCGCGCTCCTCGAGCTGGCGAACGCGCTCCTTGCTCACGCCGAGCTTCGTACCGAGCTCCTGGAGCGTCGGCGGATCCTCGGTCATGAGGCGCGCCTTCACGATCATCTGCTCGCGCTCGTCGAGCACGCCCACCGCGGCCCGCACTGCGCGGCCAGCCTGCTCCGCGATCTCGTCCCGCGACGTCTCGTCCTCGGGCGACGGAGTGGCCGACGCGAGGCGATCGATGACGGGCGTGGTGTCGTTGGTGCTCGCATCGAGGCTCGTCTCTCGTGCTGCGAGCAGCGGAAGCAGCAAGCGCACGCGCTCCTCGGAAAGCCCTGAGAGCTCGGCGAGCGCGGCGGGGTCGGTGGTCTGCCCGCGGCGATACGCTCGCAGCGCGCGACGCTCACCCTTGGTCGTACCGAGACGCACGACGCGGAAGGCGCGTACCACGTACTCGCGGATCTCGGCGCGGATCCAGTAGGCCGCGTACGTCGCGAGGCGGCACTCGCGCTTCGGGTCGAACTTCTCGGCCGCCTTCAGGAGGCCCATGTTTCCCTGCTGGATGATGTCCTCGAGCGGCACACCCCAGCGCCGGTACTCGAACGCGATGGAGACCACGAACGGCAAGCACGCCTCGACGATCTTCGTTCCAGCGTGCTGATCGCCGGCCATCCAGCGTTGCGCGAGGTCGCGCTCGGTCTCGCGATCGAGCGCGTGCAGGCCCGCAAGGCTATCGCGATAAGCGCGCAGCGAACCCCCACCGTCAGCGCGTGACGACGTCGACATGACTCGATCTCCTCTTCGCGTGGCGCAGCCGGCTCGGGATTCGAGCCTCGTGCCTCCTTGCGAGTACCCGCGCCTAATGCACGTGCGATGCCAGCTCGTGACACACGAATTTGCGCGGGATCGAGGATCGACGCAGATCGTTCCGCGCAAACGCGTGTTACCGACCCCGGATGCCGCGCAAGGCTTTCGCGATCCGCGATTCTTGCGCCCGCGGTCTCTTCGCCCCTGGGAGGCTACAGCCGGGGTACAGCCGGGGTACAGCCGGGGGACAGCCGGGCTAGAGCTCGATCTTGAGGCCTTCGCGCGCCGCCTCGCAGCTCGGGAAGAGCTCGCGCGCGCGACGCTCCTTCTCGGCAACCGCGGCATCGCTCTGCATCGGATCGTGGTGATAGAGGACGAGCTTCTTCGCTGCGGCGGATTTCGCCAGCTTGACCGCCTCGTCGAAGGTGCTGTGTCCCCAGCCCACCTTGGAGCCGCCGGAGCCGGCGGTGCCCGAGTACTCCTCAGGCGTGTACTGCGAGTCGTAGATGAGGAGGTCGACGTTCTTCGCGAGCTTCGAGAGGCGCGGATCGACCACCGCGTAATGCTCGGTGTCGGTCGCGTACATGACGGAGTGCCCGCCGTGATCGACGCGATACGCCCAGACGCCGTTGGGGTGATTGCCCCGCGCCGACGTGATGAGGGCCTTGGTCCCGTCGCCGGCATCGAGCTCGAGCGGGACGTCCTCGACGACGTCGTGAAAATGCATCTTCGCGCCCATGTCCGTGAGATGGACCGGGAAGCTCGGGTGGTCCATCTGGCCCGCGAGCGTCTCCTCGAGGGTGCGCGACACGTTGTTGCCGCCGTAGAGGTTGATGACGTTCCCCGGCACGAACGCGGGATCGAAGAACGGGAAGCCCTGGATGTGATCCCAGTGCACGTGGCTGAAGAAAAGATGCGCGGTGATCGGCATGTCCTTCAGCAACGTCTTGCCGAGGAGGCGCAAGCCCGTGCCGCCGTCGAAGATGAGGAGGAGCTTGCCCGCCCGCACTTCCACGCAGCTCGTGTTGCCGCCGACGCCGACGGTGTCCGGTCCCGGGCTCGGGATGCTGCCCCGGACGCCCCAAAAGGTGATCCGCATAGCCCTCCTCGAAGCCTCCGAAAGACGAGCATCGAACGATTCCGTCGCAGAATCTACCGAGAAACGACGGACCTCCCGCATGCTCGCACTACGCCGGCCCTTTCGCTATGAAGACCTGAGCGTGCCGAACACCGACGATTTGCCGCTCGTCGTGTGCGTTCTCGGCTGTCGCGCCGGCAGTCCGACGCTCGCCCGGCGGGCCCGGGCTGCCGCCGAGAGCTACCGCGCGCTCGGCGCCACGCTGGCCTTGGCCTGCGGGGGGCGGGCCTGGGATGGCGTCGTGGAGGCCGATGCCCTGGCCGACATGCTCCGCGAGGGCGGCGTACCCGCCGAGGCCATCGTCCGCGAGCGGTGCTCTCTCGATACGAGGGACAACGCACGATTTGCGGCCTCCGTCCTGGGCCGCCACGGGATCGGACGGGTCGTCGTGGTCACCTGCTCGTGGCACCTGCCCCGCGCCGAGCGCGCCTTTCGCGCGGCCGGCCTCGAGGTCGAGGGCGTCGGCGTCGACCCGCCCGAGCCCACGCTCTTTCAGCGGGTCTACTGGCCGCAGCGTGAGCGACTCTCGTCGTGGAACGACGCTCGCCGCGGGACCAGAGAGACGAGATAGAGTCGCTAGGTCGCTAGGTCGCTAGGAAGACGGGAAGACGGGAAGACACTTTTTTGGATTCCTTCCTGCCTTCCCGCTTTCCGGTTCCATCTCTCGTGCTGCTGCTCGCCCTGCTCGCGCTGCTGGCGGTTGCCGGGTGCCCGAAGCCCTCGGCGACGACGGACGGCGGCGTGACCGGTGACGCTGGCTCGGCCAACACGACCGCGTCCACCACCAGCGGCGTGACGCCCTTTGATGCGCTCGCGGTCGCGCGCGCCGAGGATCTGCGGCACGCGAAGGATCTGCCGCCCGACGTGCGCGGAAGCCACGACGTCTTTGCGCGCCGCGAGAGCGCGCGTGCCCTGTCGCGCATCGCCGATACCGCGAGCGTCGAGGGGCTGACCGCGCATCTCGCCGACGAGGACGCCGACGTCGTCACATGGGCCGCCTACGGCCTCGGCCATGCGTGCAAGACTCGCGAGGACGCGACGGTGAAGATGCTCTCGGCGCGCGCCGCGACGCTCGGCGCCGATGCCGGCACGGCTCCGCGCCCCGCCGCGCGCGGAGCTGCAGAGCTCGAGCCCCGGACCGCGGTCGCGCGCGCCATGGGTCGTTGCGGCGGGAGCCTCGCCGAGCTCGCGCTCGTATCGCTGCTCAAGACCGGCGGGGCGTGGCGTGATCCAGCGCTGCT
>JAYTOQ010000682.1:0-3536 GCA_043747665.1 Polyangiaceae bacterium
ACAACGCGATGCCGCAGCCGAGCAGCGCCAACCAGCGCCGCTGTTTGCCGAGCGCGTGCACGAGGAGCACGTAGCCGGCGAAGCTCCAAGCGTAGAACATCGACAGTACGACGCGCGTGGCGTCGCGGATCCCCAGCAGCGGCTCGAGGGGCGTCCACCAGAGCGCGAAGCCGCGTCCGGCGAACTGCAGCTGCGGAACGAACTGCTTGCCGTAGATCGTGCCCGGATCGCTGTAGAGATTCTCCGCGTGGCCCAGGAAGATGTGCTGCGGACCGTCGTTGGTCGGCAGGTAATCCACGCTCCACAGCGTCGCGACGCCCAGCACGAACGAGACCGCCAGCGCGACGTGATAGACGACATCCGCCCTGCGTGCGCCCATCGCGGCCGAGGATAACGCGTCCGCGCGGCGTTTGCGCGGCGCGCGGTCCTCGCTCAGATCAGAGGTCGGGCGCGCTGCAGTGGACGCGCGTGACCTCGCCGGGCTTCGCCTCGTAGTGGACGTTGCCATCGGATGTGCCGCTGCACGCGAACCCGGCGTCACCGACTCGATAGCCGACGCGTATCCATCCTCGGCCACAGAGGCGCTGCGCGACCGGCGCGACGATCTCGCCTGCGGTGGCGCCGGGCGCCATCGGTCCGGGCTTGGCTCGACGCTCCCACATGATCTCGTTGCGCCCGGCGATGCCGCCGCCGACGGTGATGGTCGAGGCGCGTTCGCGGTCCTCGATGACCACCTCGATCGTGCACGGCTCGAGCTGCAGCATCGCGAACGTGTCTTGTCGAAAGGTCGTCCGCAGGCCGAGCTCGCCCAGGATCGCCACGTCTTCATCCGCGGCGCCGAAGAGCAGGACGTCCTCGTACGACTGCGCGTGGACCGCGATGTTCTGGAGCGCCCGAATCCGCGCCTTGGGGTTCGCCAGCCGAGCCCGCTCTTCGCCGAACCCGGTCGTCTGTTCGTCGGGGATCGGCACGTGAGGCGCGGCCTCGCCTCGTCGCACCGTGAACGGGTGGATGGCGAACGTGCCTGCGAACGCACTCGGGATCGTGCCGCCTTGCTGCGTCGCATAGAGCGCGGCCAGCTGACGGGCGGGCCCCAGAAACGGAACGGGCGACCTCGTCGCGTCGCGGGGCAGGCGACAGAACGGCTCGAGGACCATCGGGAGCCGGAACGCGGAGCGCGTGATCGGCAAGGAGAGCCCGGCCAGGTCGTCGGCGCAGGCGGCGCGCAGCGACCGATGAAATCCGAACGCCGACGCGATGAAACAAGCGGCGCCCATCGCGCAGGCGGCGCTCTCGAGCATCGGGCGCCGTAGCCGCTCTACCGGGAGGAGGGGCAGCGCGAAGACGACGGCGAAGGGAGCGAACCGCACGTTGAAGCCTTGCCAGCCGGGGATCATCAGCGGCAACGCGACGAGCAACAGCACGCCCAACCACGCGCAGAGCGCGTAGGCGCGCTCGGTGCGCTCGGTCTGGCGAAAGCGCGCGACGGAGGAGACGAGCGCGGCCGCGAGGATGGCGTTGCCGAGCCAGCGCGTCGGCATGCTCCCGGACCACAGGACGCGCGGCAAGATCAGCGCTCGATCGGCCAGCGGCTCCCAGTAGAACTGCTGCAAGCCGGGCGGGTTTACGGGACGGAACCAGACCAACACCAGCAGCCCGATGGTGGCGGGGATGAAGCCGAGGCCGAGGCGCACGAGCAATGCGCGTCGCTGCGACGGCTCGGCACGCACCGCCACGAGGATGCACAGGAAGAGCATCGTGGGGACGACGCTGAACGCGTGGTGCACGAACTGCAGCGCGAGCCCGGCGCCCACGACGAGCGCTGCCCGGCGGTCGAAGGTCGCGCGCCGAGCGACGAAGCCGAGGAGCATCAGGCCGATGCCGATCCCTGCGTAGTACGGGAAGAAGCCCATGTAGAGCGGCCAGCACAAGGCGACGCCGCATCCGAGCAGCGCCAGCCAGCGGCGCGGCTTTCCGAGCGCATGCACGAGGAGCGCGTAGCCCGCGAAGCACCAGCCGTAGAACAACGACAAGACGACGCGCGTGGCGTCGCGAAATCCCAGTAGCGGCTCGAGCGGCGTCCACCAGAGCGCAAAGCCGCGTCCTGCGAACTGCAGCTGAGGAACGAACTGCTTTCCGTAGATGGTGCCCGGGTCGCTGTAGAGGTTCTCCGCGTGGCCGATGAAGATGTGCTGCGGACCGTCGTTGGTCGGCAGGTAATCCACGCTCCACAGCGTCGCCAATCCGAGCCCGAACGAGACGGCCAGCGCGACGTAATAGACGACATCCGCCCTGCCTGCGCGCATCGGGGCCGAGGATAACGCGTCCACGTCGCGTTTGCGCGGCGGCGGTCCTCGCGGTAGAGATGCGGCGTGAGCAGCGACGATACAGACGAAGGCGTAGCCGAGGGCGAGGGCTCAGCGACCGAGCCGGAGAAGCAGAACGGCGCCGGTGAAGCAAAGCCCGCCTCGAGACCTCTGTCGAAGTCGCTGAACGATCGCGTCGCGTCGGGCGCGCGCAACAAGAAGAAGAAGACGCGCGACGAGGTCCAGAAGGAGCTCCGCGAGGTCTCCAAGCAGGAAGAGAAGCCGCCCGCCGACCTCTCGAAGATCTACCTGCGCGCTGGCGCGCTCGCCGTCGTGGTCTGGCTCATCGCGCTCTTCACGAACCACTGGGTCGGCTGGTACGGCTTCGCGGCGGCAGGAGCGCTCACCGTCGCCGGCGTCGTCGGTCTCCTGTGGCTGCGTCGCTACATGGCGAAGACGCAGGCGCTCGGATCGATCCTCAAGGGCGCCGACACGGCCGAGGGGCGCAAGGAGGCGCTCTCGCGCATCGACAGCGAGTTCAAGAAGGGCGACACGCAGGCCATCATCGCCAAGGCGCAGCTCCAGATGCAGGACGATCCGCGCGCGGCCCTCGCCACGCTCGAGGCGGTCAACCTGGACAAGGAGCTCGGCCCCATCGCCGGGCAGATCCGCGCCATGCGCGCGATGATTCACCTCACGATGGGCGAGACGCAGGAGGCGCGCGCGCTCGCCGACAAGCTCGATCTCGGCAAGCAGCAGGAGCCGAAGACGCGCGTCATGTTCGCCGCGGTCGCGAGCGAGGCGTGGGCGCGCACCGGCGCTGGCCGCAAGGCCGTCGACACGCTCGACCTCTTCAATCCCGAGGCCGACGACATGGGTGACATGCGCGCCCAGCTCTGGCGTTCACGCGCGTTCGCTTACGCCGCCGTCAACGATACGAAGGGCATCGCGCGCGCCGTCAAGAAGCTCTCCGAGATCAACCCGCACCTGCTCGGCATGTTCGTCGGCCAGAAGAGGGTCCACCCGCTCCTCGAGCGCGAGGCCAAGCAGGTGGTCATGAAGATGAACATCGTCCCGCGGAAGATCGTTCGCCAGAAGATGTGAGCCGACTTCACTTCGAGTCGAGGTAGAGATCGTCGACGTGCAGCGCGAGCGGCCCGCTCGGGATGTCGGTGTAGTGGATGCCGGCGTCAACCGCGACGACGCCCGGCCGGTAGAACGGATCGGCGG
>JAYTOQ010000683.1:0-8135 GCA_043747665.1 Polyangiaceae bacterium
GAGGGCGGCTGCGGCGTCGTGAAACGCACGGTGTTCGCGTATCCGCTCGGCATCCCGACGCCGCTCATCGGCATCGGCGGCTTCCTCGCCATCGGCTGCGCGCAGCTCCTGAGCGGCCGTCGCGCGCGGATCGCGCAGGCGATGCTCTCGGCGTTCGCGGGCATCGTCGCGATCGGTCTGCTCCTGGTGCAGGCGAAGATGAAGACGCTCTGTCCGTTCTGCGCCGTCGCCGACGGCTCGTCGGTGGTGCTGCTGGGGCTCTCGATCGCGCGCGCGCTGAAGGGCTGGGACCCGCCAAGCTCCCGCGCTCAGCTCGCGGGTGGCGTGACGACCATCTTGCTCGCGGTCATCGCGCCGGTCGGCTTCGGCATGTCGAAGAAGGCGATCCCGGTCGACGTGCCGCCGGTCATCGCCGACGAGATGCGGAAGACTCCGCGCGGCAAGGTGACGGTCATCGACTTCGTCGACTTCGAGTGCCCGTTCTGTCGGATGACGCACGCCGACCTCGCGCCGCTGCTCGAGGCGCGCAAAGACAAGGTGCGGATCGCGCGCAAGCACGTCCCGCTGCGCATGCACGTCCACGCGATGGACGCGGCGCGCACCGCGTGCTGCGGCGAGAAGCTCGGCAAGGGCGACGAGATCGCCGAAGCGCTGTTCACGGCACCTCCGACGGATCTGACGCCGGAAGGCTGCGAGCAGCTCGCGGTGAAGCACGGCCTCGACCTCGCGCGCTTCAAGGAGTGCTTCACATCCGCGGAGACCGACGCGCGCATCAAGTCCGACATGGAGATGTTCCGCACCGCGGGCGGCCACGGCCTCCCGACGCTGTACATCGACGGCACGAAGCTCGAAGGCGCGCAGGAGCCCGAGGTCTTGAAGAGCACGCTCGATCGCGCGATCAAGGCGCTCTGATCCCCGAGGGACGTCTCCTTCTTCTCGAGGACGCCAAGTAAGACGGGACGGGCGCGCTCGCTCAACGTCCGAATTGCGAATTGCGCGAACCGAGCAAGTTGGCGGTCTACAACGCCGACCGGCGTGCAGCAGGTGACGCTGAGGTCGACCACCATTCGCCCTGCACCAGTGCCTGGGCGAGCAGGCAAACCTAGGCGGTTTCGATGACTGCTTCGCTGGAAGCGAATCGGAGGACTATGGCTTCCTCCTACAGGAGCACGGTTCCGGGCCAAGCACCGCTTTGCTTCGCTCCACGAGATGAGGCTCGAGAGCAGCGCTCTTCCCCTCTCGCTGAGCTCCAAGTCCGCTCGCAACATCAGCATGATGGAGGCGAACAGCCTTACGAAGTCGGTGATCGCCACTCGCGTCGCGGGCGACTACCGCGTGAAGACCATCTTCGCCGCCGCCGCGCCGACGACGGCGACGACGGCGAACGTGCACTACGCGGTCCGCGACGGCGCCGCGGACTTCACGGGCGTCGCTGCGCGTATGGGTCGACGACCTCGTCGTCCGACGCTTCAGTTGGAAACGGGTGATCGAAGGTCGCCGTCCAGCGGCGGGGCACCGCTGGACGGCGTCAGAGTCGTGAGATCAGAGCATCGAGCAGAGGCCGCCGCAGTCCGCGCCGCCGTGAGCCGGGTCGCAGCTGTCGCTCGGATCGTCGATGCACGTCTCGCCGAGCTCATGGCACTGTATGCCAGCGATTCCGCCGCAGCTCTGGACGCATCGCCCGGGTCCGTCGATGACAAGCGGCGGGTGAACGCAGCCATACCCGCCCGGACAGGCGTGCTGCATCGCCGGCGCAATGAAGCCACCGCACTGGATGTCCGCCGGCTTGACGAGCTCGCACTTGTGGGTCGTGCGGCTGCACTCGGCCATGGAGTAGTCCGCCCGCGTCGCGAACAGCGGGCAGATGGGATGAGCGGCGCACGAGAGGCTGGCCTTGTAGGCGGCTTCGGTCCCGGCGAGGACCGCGGTCGGGCCGTAGTTCGAGCAGCAAGCCTTGTCGACCTTCACGCAGTCCGCATCGGTGCTGCAGCCGCTGACGAAGTCGACCGGTCCGCCCTTGAGCGAGACGGTGAACGTCATCGACGCCTTCCAGTAATCACGGACCACGATGTAGTGCGTGGCGCTGGCGTTGGCGGGGAGCTTCACCTTCACGAGCGAGTTGGTGTCGCTCGCGGACGCGTCGTCGTTCTTCGCGACCGCGTGCCAATCGTTGTCGAGGATCCACGTGACGGGATCGCCGTTCGACGACTTCACCGAGACCTCGATCTCGTCGCCCGCGTTGCCGGCAAACTTGAATGCGCGATAGAGCGGCGTCTTCGAGTACGGGGTCGACGCGCTGGTCTCGCCGAACGAGAGCGAGCCGGCGATCTTGATGTTGGAAAGGCCGAAGGCGCTCGACGCCTCGTCGGTGGCCTCGACCTTCTCACCGTCCGCGGCGGTGGCCGGGTCGGCGGAGGAGCACGCGGTCACCGCCACGGGCACGGTCAGGAGCGCGAGAAGCGAAGCAACGGAAGCGAGCGTGAAGTTCTTGGAAGCCATGGTGTGCCTCGTTTAACCAAACTCTTATGTAGGTGCAAGGCGTATCAGGTAGGAAATTGCATGTACCGGCATGCAATTTGGCTGCGAATGGGCGCGGGCCTGCCTCGTCTGACCGTGGGCGGAGTCGCGACCTCCGCGCATCTCTTAGCGATTCGGCTATCGTTCCTCCCTCAAACGAGGTCATCCCCCATGAAGCTTACCTTTCCCGCCCTTCTCGCTCCGCTCCCGCTCCTTCTCGCGCTGACCACGGCCGGCTGCGGAAAAGATGTGGTCCGTGGCGCCGACGACCCGAGCATCGACGCGAAGGCGCTCTCGACCGGGCTCGACAAGGACGACATCCAGCGCGCGCTCCACGAGACCCTCAACAACCTCCGCGCGGCGCCAATCATGAACGAGTGGCGCTCCACCAACCCGCCGCCGAACGTCGCCATCTTCCCGTTCACGAACAGCACGAGCGAGCACATCGACTCGATGCTCGACGCGCTCCTGGGTGAGGCGGAGACCTGGCTCGTCGAGTCCGGCACGGTCCAGGTCATCTCGCGCGAGCGTCAGACGCAGATGATCCGCGAGGTCGAAGGTCAGCAGAACGCGGTCTTCAACCCCGCGCACGCCGCGAAGTACGGCAAGCAGCTCGGCGCGAAATACTTCATCACCGGCAAGGTCAGCGGTAACGACGAGCGCAGCGAGAACATGCGCCGCGTGCAGTATTTCCTCTTCTTGCAGGTGATCGATGTCGAGACGTCGGCCATCAAGTGGCAGCGGAAGACGTACATCACCAAAGCGATCAAGTAGCTCCCGTGGTGGCAGCAAAGCGTTTGCTGGCTCGCGTGCGAGCCGTTGCGCCCGTGGTCGCGCTGGTCGCGATGCCGTGGCTCACCGGCTGCGGCGGTCACTCGGCGCGCACGCTCCAGATGCGCACCGCCCTCGACGCGGGCAATGCGAAGGGCGCCATCCACGAGCTGAACGAGGAGCTCGACGTCAAGGACGCGAAGGATCTCCCCGCCGACATCAAGGGCGACAACGCCATCCTCGTGCTCGATCGCGCGAGCATCCAGCAAGGCGCCGGTGAGTTCCCGCTCTCCAAGCGCGACTTCGAGGCGGCCGACAAGTCGATCGACATGCTCGATCTGGCGAGAAACGCCGCCGATTCCATCGGCGAATACGTGTTCAGCGGCTCGGTCGGACGCTACCAGGCGCCGCCCTACGAGAAGCTGATGATCAACACGCTCAACATGCTGAACTACCTGGAGACGAAGGACCTCAACGGCGCGCGCATCGAGGCGCGACGGCTGTCGGTCATCCAGAAGTATTACCGCGAGAGCCTCGATCAGAAGAACAACCCGGTCCTCGGGCTCGGCAGCATGCTCGCCGGCTTCACCTACGAGAAGAGCGGCGAGATCGACGAGGCCCTCCGCTACTACGACGAGTCGCTCGCGTTCACTGGCTTCGGCACGCTCGGAGAGAGCGTGCGTCGCATCGCGCCGCAAGGCTCGTTCCGCAGTCCGCGCATCAAGTCGCTCCTCAACGATGGTCAGAAGGAGTCGCCCGGCAGCGCCGCCGCGAACGACGACACCGGCGAGGTGCTGTTCGTCGTCGGCTACGGGCGCGTCGCGCACAAGATCCCGAACCGCATTCCCATCGGGCTGGCGCTCACGTACTTCGCCAGCTCGATCCAGCCGAACGATGCCGCTGCTGCGAACAAGCTCGCCGCGCAGGGCCTCGTCACGTGGATCAACTTCCCGTCACTCGCGCCGGGCCGCGGAAAATGGGACGTCCCCGCGTGCAAGCTGGACGGCGAGTACGTGCAGCTCGAAGAGGCCGTCGACGTCGACCACGAGGTCCGCACCGAGTGGAAGAAGATCGAGGGCAAGATCATCGTCAGCGCCATCACGCGCTTGATCGCTCGCGCCGCCGTCGGTCAGGGCATCCAGACCGCCGCCGGTCGCGACAACATCATCGGCATCCTTGCGTCGCTCGGCACCCAGGCGACGCTCACCGCGCTCGACACGCCGGACACGCGGAGCTGGGAGACGCTGCCGGCGCGCGTCGCCGTCGCGCGCATGCGCCTGCCGCCGGGCCGTCACTCCATCGTCATCGACGCGCGCGGCTGGAAGCGCACGCAAGAGGTGGTCGTGGAGAAGAACAGCTGGCAGGTCGTGTCACTGATGGCGCTTCGCTGACAGGAGCTCGGCGAGCGCGCGCGTCAGCTCGCTCGCGAATCGGCCCTCCGCGAGCGTCTTCCACGTCCGCGTGAACGCCGCGAGCAGGCGCGCTGCCTCGGCGTCTTCGGCGCGGCGCAGCTCGGCGAGCGCGTCCGCGACGTTGCTCTTCTTGGAGCGCTTGGTTTCGACCTTTGCCACTGCCTCGCGCGCGGCGTGGTGGTCGTGGACATCGCCGAGCTGATCCTGTGCAGTCTGCAAGGATCGGTCGAGATCGACCGCGCCGGTTCCCAGCGCAACGCCGAAGAAGTCGACGGCATAGCGCAGCTTCTTGATCGCGACGCGCAGGCGATGCAGCACCTCGATGGGCGCCGGCATGACCACCTCGTACGCGAGGACCGCCTCGAAGCGGCGCAGGAGGACACTCGACGCGAAGTGACGCACGAGAAAGCGGCGATCATCGCCGCGCGGGCCTGCCTTGGCGACGGCACGTCGAGCGCGGTCGTCGACCTTGCCGAACAGATGGCGCGCATCCAGCGCGCGCAGGACCGCGCGCAGCCTCTTCGCGGCGCGCCGCCCGCGGTCTTCGAGCTTGCGACCGAGCTTCGCCGTGGTCTTCTCGTCGAGCTTCTTGCGCTTCGCCGTGCGCTTCACACCCGCCACCAGCACGTCATGGTCGCGGACGTCGCCGAGGGCCGCGAAGAGGCGAGAGAGCTTCGCGTCCTCGCGACGGAGCGCGCCGCGCTCGAGGATGGTCTCCTCGAGCACGGACATGGCGGCGCGGATCTTCCGGATCGCGACACGAAGATCATGGACGCCGTCGGCGTCGCCCCTGGAGGCGGCCTTCACTTTTTTGCCGGCCTTCCGCAGCCGGTCGCCCAGCAGCTCGAGCCCGGCCTCGCCGAGCCGTTCGTCTCCACGCATGGGCGCGAGCATGATGCCGATACGCGGATGTGCGCAAGACGCGGATGTGCGCAAGACGCAGTGCGGTCGCTTACCTCAGAGCCCCGACATTCCCGAGAAATCGCCGCGCGGATGATACTCTTCGAGCATGGCTGCAACGCGTTCGCGCATCGCTTACGTAGCTTCGGTCATCGGCCTGGTCACCGTCTTCGCCGCGCTCCACTGCGGAGACAGCGGCGTGAATAGCGAGTTCGCCGGTGACCCCAGTCCGTGCGAGTCGGTCTTCAAGGGCAAGTGCGGCACGCCCTGCAGCGGCAGCGATCTCGATTGCGCGGCCGGTCTCTACTGCGGCGCCGGCAACCTCTGCAACGCTGACTGCGCGCCAGGCTCGGTCTGCAAGGGAGCCGCATGCTCACCGCGCGGCCGCTGCGGCGAGACCGATCCCGGCTCGTTCGGCGGCGACGGCGGCGGGACCGGTGAAGCGGGCGACGCGACGACGGACGCCATCTGCGCCGACACCAACGTCACGCTGACGAAGGTGCTCCCGAAGGTCCTGTTCCTCCTCGATCAGTCGTCGAGCATGCAGTTCAACAAGTTCCCGAGCGGCAACAGCAACAACTGCGTTCCCGACTGTCGGTGGAGCGTGCTCAAGGACGTGCTGATCGGACCGGCCTCGATGCCGGGCGGCATCGTCAAGCAGCTCCAGGGCGAGGCGGAGCTCGGCGTCGAGCTCTACTCGGCGACGGATTCGAATCCCAACGACGGCGACAACTCGCTTCTCCCGCCTCCGCCCGCGACCGACATGGTGTGCCCGCGCTTCAACGGCAAGAAGTTCGCGGGGCTCTCGTTCGCGCTCAACAACGCCGCCGCGATCGATGCGCTGCTCCGTCCCGCGATCGTCGACGACGACACGCCGACCGGTCCTGCGCTGCGCACCGTCGCTGGCCTCGCCGACGACGGCGGCGTCGGTGACGACGGCGGTCTCGCGGCGCTGTCTTCGACGGCGCCGAAGGTCATCGTGCTCGTGACCGACGGCGAGCCCGGCCTCTGTGGCGACAACAATCCGTCTGACCCAGGTCGTGCCGCGGTCGTCCTCGCGGCGCAGCAGGCGTTCGGGCAGAAGATCCGCACGTTCGTCATCGCCATCGGCGCCACGGATCCGGCGGCGCAGGCGCACTTCAAGGAGATCGCCAACGCCGGACAAGGCCAAGATCCCGCCACCGGCGACGCCGGCGCGATTCTGCCGTCGACACCGCAGCAGCTCATCGATGCGCTGACGAAGATCGTCCTCGATGCACGGACGTGCACGTTCACGCTCAACGGCCAGGTGCAGGCCGGCTCCGAGGCGCAGGGAACGGTCACGCTGAACGGTATGAGCGTGCCTTTCGGTCCCGGCTGGCATCTCAAGGATGCGAGCACCCTCGAGCTCCTCGGCTCCGCGTGCACCACGCTGAAATCGACGCCGAACGCCTCGCTGTCCGCGCAGTTCCCGTGCGGCTCGATCCTGCCGCTCCCCACGAAATAGTGCTACGCCGGGGGCATGCAGGCGTATCTCGATCTGCTCCGCACCATCCTCGATCGCGGTAAGGACCGCGCCGACCGCACCGGCACGGGCACGCGCGGGATCTTCGGCCACCAGATGCGCTTCGATCTCCGTGAGGGCTTGCCGCTCGTCACCACCAAGAAGCTGCACGTGAAGTCGATCATGCACGAGCTCCTCTGGTTCGTGCGCGGCGAGACGCACGTGAAGCCGCTGCAGGACGCGGGCGTTCGCATCTGGAACGAGTGGGCGACCGCCGAGCAGACCGCGCGCTTCGGTCGCGGCGAAGGCGACCTCGGCCCCGTCTACGGTCATCAGTGGCGCAACTTCGGCGCGACGCGGAAGGCGGACGGCACGTACGAGAAGGACGGCGTAGATCAGCTGAAGCGCGTCCTCCACGACATCAAGGAGAACCCGAACAGCCGGCGCCTCATCGTGACGGGATGGAACCCGAAGGAGGCCGACCAGGTCGCGCTACCGCCGTGCCACACGCTCTTCCAGCTCTACGTGCAGGACGGCGAGCTGTCGTGTCAGCTCTATCAGCGTAGCGCCGACGTCTTCCTCGGTGTGCCCTTCAACATCGCGAGCTATGCGCTGCTCACCATGATGATCGCGCACGTCAGCGGTCTTCGCGCCGGCGACTTCGTCCACACCTTCGGCGACGCGCATCTCTACAAGAACCACCTCGAGCAGGCGAAGCTGCAGCTCACGCGCGCCCCGCGACCGCTTCCGCAACTGAAGATCGATCCCGCCGCGAAGGATCTCTTCACGATGCGCTTCGAGGACCTCACCATCGAAGGCTACGACCCGCATCCGCACATTGCTGCCGAGGTCTCGGTATGAGCGACCCCGGAGGCCGCGCGCCCCTCGCGATGGTGGTCGCCATTGGCGACGACGGCGCGATCGGCAAGGACGGCAAGGTGCCGTGGCGGATCCCCGAGGACCTCAAGCACTTCAAGAACGTCACCATGGGCCATGCCATCGTCATGGGCCGCAAGACCTGGGACGAGGTCAAGAGGCCGCTCCCCGGTCGG
>JAYTOQ010000684.1:0-4110 GCA_043747665.1 Polyangiaceae bacterium
AGCACGCTGGTCGTGGCGCCGACCCTCGATCTCGTGCGGCAGTGGTACGACCTGTTGCGAGCGACCTTCGCCGTGAACGTGGGCGTGGTCGGCGGAGGCGACCACGACGTGCAGCCGATCACGGTGACCACCTACGACTCGGCGTATCGCCACATGGAGCATCTCGGCGCGCGATTCGGGCTCATCGTATTCGACGAGTGCCATCACCTCCCCGGCCCTACGTATTCGCTCTCCGCGAGGCTGTCGCTCGCGCCGTATCGCCTCGGCCTGACCGCGACCCCCGAGCGTGCCGACGGACGCGAGGCCGAGCTCGCTGCCGACCTGGGTCCGATCGTCTACCGCCGCGACATCAGTGAGCTCGCGGGCGAGTACCTTGCGGAGTACGAGACCGTGCAGGTCGACGTCGAGCTCGAGCCGGACGAGCGCCTCGAGCACGACGCCGAGCGCGCGCTCTATCTCGCCTTCGTGGCGAAGAACGGGATCCGCCTCGGCAGCCCTCGCGGCTTCGGCGACTTCGTGATGCGCTCTGCGGCCAGCATGGAAGGACGGCGGGCCATGCGCGCGTATCGCCGCCAGCGCGAGCTCGCCTTCGCCGCGAGCGCGAAGCTCGCGTACGTCGAGCACCTCCTCGAGCGCCATCGTGACGATCGCGCCCTCCTCTTCACGCAGGACAACGCCACCGCGTACAAGGTCGCTCGCCGCTTCCTCGTTCCGGTCATCACGCACCAGACCAAGGTGACCGAGCGCAGCGACATCCTCGCCAGCTTCGGAGCCGGTAAATACGGGGCGATCGTCACGTCCAAGGTCCTGAACGAGGGCGTCGACGTGCAGGAGGCGAACGTCGCGATCGTGCTCTCCGGCAGCGGATCGGTGCGCGAGCACGTGCAGCGGCTCGGGCGCATCCTGCGGAAGCGTGACGGCAAGCACGCCGTTCTCTACGAGCTCGTCACGTCACGCACCGCCGAGACCGGCACCAGCGAGCGACGGCGAGAGCACGATGCTTACCGCTGATCACATCGACGCGCGCAAGAAGAACGGAGAGCTCGTGCTCTCTCGCCTCGACGCGCGCGCGCTCGCGGACGCGCACCAGCTCGCCGAGGAATATCTGGAGGCGGCGCGCGCCCGCGTCGGTCGTACCCGGGAGGAGCTGGGCGAGGCCTGGAAGGAGATCGGGACGCGCGCAGAGAAGCGTCGCGTGGCGGCGGGGCTCGAGAAGTTGGTCGACGATGCGTGCGGGTTCGACGCGGATGCTGACCTCGATCCCATCGCCATCCGGCGCGCCATCTTCCTGTGCGCGACCGAGGTGCGGAAGGCGCGCGGGCACGCAGACGCGTCGGCCACCGAGGAGGCGGTCGCGAGGCCGTTCGATCGCGACGCGGTCGTGGCCGAGGTGGCGGCCGCGTTGGGCAAGACCGCCGCGGACCTCGAAGCTGCGCTCTTTTCCGATCTGCGCGGCGAGCACGTGCTCCGGGCCGCGCCCATCCTGACGGCCGCTTCGATCGTCGATGCGTACGAGCTGGGGCGCGCCCAGGCGGTGCTCCTCCGCGCCGTTCGCGTGACGTGCGAGGTGAAGGGCGCGTCGCCCGCCGCGCTCCGCGCGTTCTTCTCGCTGCTCAAGTTTCATCGTCTGCTGTTCACGGTGGCGCGGAGGAGCGATGCCGGCTTCACCATCGTGATCGACGGTCCCTTCTCCATGTTCGAGTCCGTGACCAAGTACGGGCTCCGCTTCGCGCTGTTGGTCCCCGCGCTGCGCACGCTGGACGCGTGGTCCCTCGTCGCCGACGTTCGCTGGGGCAAAGCCCGCGAGCCGCTGGTGTTCCGCATGTCGTCGGCCGATGGCCGCGGGCGACCTCCCGTGGACGCTGTGCCCAAGCTCTCCGACGAGGCCCAGCTCCTGCTCGACGGCCTCGAGACGCTACGCACCGGCGCAGCGATGTCGCCGTGGCACGCGGAGGTCGCGAGCGTCTTGCTCGACCATCCGGGCCTCGGCGTGTGCATCCCCGACCTCGTGCTTCGTCATCGCGACGGCGGCGAGCCGATCTACGTCGAAGTGCTCGGCTTCTGGAGCCGCGACGCCGTCTGGAAGCGGGTCGAGCTGGCGCAGCAAGGCCTCGGCGCGCGCGTCGTGTTCTGCGCTAGCTCGCGGCTCCGCGTGAGCGCCGAGGTCCTCTCCGACGACGCCCCGGCGGCGCTCTACGTCTTCAAGGGCAAGCCGAGCGCGCGCGCGCTCCTCGAACGCGTCGCGCAGGTCTATGCTGCCCGACCATGGACCAGCACGTCGTCGTCACCGGAGCATCCAGCGGGATCGGCGAAGCGATCGCCCGCGAGTACCTGAAGCGCGGCGCGAAGGTCACGCTCATCGCGCGACGTCGCGATCGCCTGGACAAGCTCGCCGCCGGGCACGAAGGACGCACCCACGTCGTGCAGGCCGACCTCGGCAACCCCGACGTCGCGTTCGCCTGGATCGACGACGCCGAGAAGGCGATGGGACCCATCGACGTCCTCGTGAACAATGCCGGCGTCCAGATCGTGAAGAGCGTCCTCGAGACGAGCTGGGAGGACGGCGAGCGCCTGCTCGTCCTCGACCTCCACACGCCGCTGCGCCTCACGCAGCTCGTCCTCGCGCGCATGGTGCCCCGTAAATCAGGCACGATCGTCGACATCGCGTCGATGGCAGCGCTGGGCCCGACGCCCGGGATGTTCTTCTACAACGCCGCGAAGGCGGGGCTCGCGGCGGCATCGGAGGGGCTGCGCGCAGAGATGAAGCCGCACGGCATCCACGTGGTGACCGTGTACCCGGGCCCCGTCACGAGCGACATGGAGGCCGCTGGACGCGCCGCGTACGTGGAGAGCGCGGCCACGCGGTACACGCCGACCGGGACGTCGGACGTGCTCGCGCGCATGATCTGCGCGGCCGTCGAGAAGAAGCGACCTCGTGTCGTCTATCCGCGGGTCTACGCGCTCTCGCGCCACTTCCCGAACGCGACACGCTGGGCGATCGACGCGCTGACCCCGCCGCTGAAGATGCTGAAGCCGTAGCTGCGTGCGTACCCTTCGAGCGCTCAGGCGGTCTTGGGGCGGACGTTCTCGCGTACCCACCCGATGATCTGCTCGAGCGTGGTTCCGGGCGTGAACACGCCCTTCACGCCCGCCGCCTTGAGGCGCTCGAGGTCGCCCTCGGGGATGATTCCGCCGCCGAAGATCACGACGTCGGTGACGCCCTTCGCGGTGAGCGCGTCGATCACCGCGGGAAAGAGCGTGTTGTGAGCGCCGCTCATGATGGAGAGCCCGACGCCGTCCACGTCCTCCTGCACGACCGCGTTGGCGATCATCTCCGGCGTCTGGTGCAGGCCCGTGTAGATGACCTCGAAGCCGGCGTCGCGGAGCGCCCGCGCGACGACCTTGGCGCCGCGGTCATGGCCATCGAGGCCTGGCTTGGCGACGAGGATGCGAACCTTGCGGGCGCTTTGATGGGGGGCGGCGGCCTGTGACATGGAGGAGGTTTATCGTCCGCAGACGGCCGCCTGTCAATTCGTGTCAGATCTCCGCTTTTTCCAGCCACTTTGGGTTTTTCTGCGTCCCGTCGAACTGCGTGCTGACCTTGAAGCGCTCGAACTTCCCTTCCTTGGCGAGCTCCCTCGTCTTGTCGAGCAGCGCGGTCACCTGCGCGGGCTCGAGCGGCTTCCAGGCCAGCGCTGTCGCGATCGCTTGGTCGAGGACGCCCATCGTCTCGCAGCCGGTGATGACCACCGACGTCGGCAGGTTCATCGCATACGTGAGGCACTCGACGGCCGTGACAGCCTTGCTGTCGAGGATGATCCCGGCCCCCATCGACTTCATTCCGAGGATGCCCATTCCCTTTTGCACGGCGACGGGGACAACCAGCTTCTCGAAGCTGCGAAAGTGCGCGTCCATCACGTTGAGCGGCATCTGTACTGTGTCGAAGGCGAAGTGATGGTCGTCGGCTGCCTTGAGCATCGCGAGATGGATCGACGGGTCTTTGTGACCGGTGAACCCAATGAAGCGCAGCTTTCCCGCCTTCTTCGCCTCGATGAGCGCCTCGATGCAGCCGCCCTCGCCGAAGCAGCGTTCGGGATCGGTGGGCCGGAT
>JAYTOQ010000685.1:0-5072 GCA_043747665.1 Polyangiaceae bacterium
TGTCGGTGTCCGCGAGGAGCTGCCAGTTGCCAGACTGCGAGGTGCCGCGCGGCAGCGTGTACGGCAGCGGGTTCTCCGAGCCGTTGCACACGAGGAAGAAGTCGTCGTCGACCACGAGGTTGCCCTCTTCGTCGACGTCGTCGATGCCCTGGCCGGCGAGGAAGAGCCCAAGGGTCGCGGTGTTGGGATTGCTCCAGTCCTGGTCGTTCATCTCGGCGCCGTCGTGGCGGTACCACATGATGTCGCGCACGTCGGTGCCGCGGATGCGCCGGCCGCGGAAGAACTTCGCGCGGTGCAGCGCGGGGTGATCGCGGCGAAGCGCGATGAGGCGCTTGGTGAAGTCGAGCAGCGACTTCCGCTCGGCGTCGAGGTTCCAGTCGTACCAGGAGAGCTCGTTGTCCTGGCAGTAGGCGTTGTTGTTGCCGTTTTGCGTGCGCGCGATCTCGTCGCCGCCGCAGATCATCGGCGTTCCCTGGGAGAGCAGCAACGTCGCCATGAAGTTGCGCATCTGTCGCGCGCGCAGCTTCTTGATCTCCGGCTCGTCGGTCGGTCCTTCGACGCCGCAGTTCCACGAGTCGTTGTTGTCGGTGCCGTCGCGGTTGTTCTCGCCGTTCGCCTCGTTGTGCTTGTCGTTGTAGGCGACGAGGTCGGCGAGGGTGAAGCCGTCGTGCGCGATGATGAAGTTGACGCTGGCGAAGGGCGCGCGGCCGTTCGACGAATAGAGATCGCTCGACCCGGTCAGGCGATAGCCCAGCTCGCCGGTGTTGCGACCGAGCCCGCGCCAGAACGAGCGAATGGCGTCGCGATACTTTCCGTTCCACTCTGCCCAGCCGGTCGGAAAGTTGCCGACCTGATAGCCGCCTTCTCCGACGTCCCACGGCTCGGCGATGAGCTTCACGCGGCTGATGACCGGGTCCTGCCGGATGATGGTGAAGAAGCTGGAGAGCTGATCGACCTCGTGGAGTGATCTTGCGAGCGTGGACGCGAGGTCGAATCGGAAGCCATCCACGTGCATCTCCGTGATCCAGTAACGGAGGGAGTCCATGATCAGCTGCAGCGTCTGCGGATGGCGGACGTTGAGCGTGTTGCCGGTGCCCGTGTAGTCGAAGTAGTGTCGCGGGTCCTCGCCCACGAGCCGGTAGTACGTGGGGTTATCGATGCCCTTGAAGCTGATGGTTGGTCCGAGGTGGTTGCCCTCGGCGGTGTGGTTGTAGACGACGTCGAGGATCACCTCCATGCCCGCAGCATGCAGGCTCTTCACCATGTGCTTGAACTCGACGACGCCGCTGCCAGGGATGTCGACGCTTCGGTACCGAACGTCGGGCGCGAAGAATGCGATGGAGTTGTAGCCCCAGTAATTGCGCTTGTTCTGATCGAGCAGATGCTTGTCGTCGACGAAGCCGTGGACGGGCAAGAGCTCGACGGCGGTGATCCCGAGCTCGGTCAGGTACCGGATCATCGGCTCGCTCGCGAGGGCTGCATATCGGCCGCGCAGCTCGGGTGCGATCAAGGGATGGCGCGCGGTCGCGCCCTTGACGTGCACCTCGTAGAACACCGACTTGTGGAACGGGATGTCGGGCGGCGCGTCGTTGCCCCAGTCGAACGTGGGATCGATCACGACGCCGCGCGGGACGCCGCGCGAGTCGCGATCGCTGCGCTTCAGGTCGCCCTCGGGGTTGCCCAGGTCGTAGGCGAAGAGGCCTTCCTCCCACGACTCCGGCCGATCGAGCGCCTTCGCGTAGGGATCGAGCAGCAGGTTATTCGGATTGAAGCGAAGGCCGCGCTCCGGCTCGTACGGGCCGCTCACGCGGTAGCCGTACATCTGACCGGGGTTGAGGCTGAGGACGTAACAGTGCCAGACGAAGCCGGTTCGCTCGCGAACGGGGATGCGCGTCTCCTGGCCGCTCTTGCCGACGAGGCACAGCTCGACGCCGCTGGCGTTCTCGGAGTACAGCGCGAAGTTGACGCCCTTGCCGTCCCAGTTGGCGCCGAGGGGATAGGGTTTTCCGGGAAGCGATCGCATATAGCGCTGGTGCGCTAAAGCACGGCCCGTGCCTCGACCGGTGGGTCGGGGCACGGGGCGCGCCGCCCGTGCGACGAGATAGCTTCGCGGTTTCATCCGTGACGACTTCGCACCGCAACGCCCCATGCGAGGCAAGGCGCCACGCTCCGGCTGCGTTACCAAACCGTGACCACTTGCTCTGCGGTCGGGGAAAAGCGTCGGAGCTCGACAGGCTCTGCGTCCTCGATCGGTAACGCTCCCCCGGTACGCCGCGTGCACCCGCGCCGCCGGGTTTGTCCGCAGCGAGAGCCGAGAGAGCGCCCATGATTCACAGCATCGAGCGAGCCACGATAGTCGAGACGCTCATCAACACGCTCGAGGCCGAGCGCTACGTCCGGGGCCCTCTTCTCGCCACGATCGTCGACGAGCTCTCCGCCGACGCGGGGCTCGAGATCGCCGCGGCGGCGGCACGGGCCATCCTCGATGGTCTCCGCTCACGCGGGTTCAGCGAAGCGGAGTTCGGCGATCGCGTGAGCGCCCTCCGCGATCTCGTCCAGGCCCTCGGCGCTCCCCCGGAGTCCGGCGAGGTCCTCATCGACGCAGCCCTCTCGCGCGCCGTGCCGCGCCGCGCTCCGCTCGCTCTCGCGTCCGCTGCGTCCGCAGCCTGACCCGGCTCTCGCTACGCCCGCGGCGGAGCTGCCCGCGTTCACGTCACGCGAATCCGCGAGTTGCTCGGCTCGGGGCGCTGACCACGCTGGACTCCGGCGCGCGCACAGCGTCCCAGTGCTCGAGGGCCTTCGTCGCCGCCGCATAGCCGCTGTCCACCAGGAAGCGAGCAGCGTCGATGCTCGGCAGCATCCACCGCACGATGCCGCCGAAGCCCAGGCTCGCCGGCGGCGCGATGGCGAGGAACGGGACGCCGCGGAAGCGATCGTCGACGATCTCCGCGTCGACGAAGCCGACGTTGGAAGCACGCCGGAAGAAGATCTCCGCGTAGCGCCACATCGACCGCATCGTCGACGTCTTCATGAAGCCAGCCCGCGGAATCGCGTGTACATTGCACAGATAAACGATCTCCGTGGCCCCAAGCTTCACGGCGGCGTTGAGCGGCGCGTTGTGGAGGAGACCGCCGTCCGCGAGGAGCTCTTCGCCGAGCGGGACAGGCGGCAGCAACGGCGGGAGCGCATACGCGCCGCGCGACACGGCACGGAGCGCATCGGCATCGCGCTCTGTCCGGTTGCCGCGCACGGTGACCTTGCCGGTCTTCAGATCCACGACGAGGAAGGACAGGTTTCGCGGGTCCTTCATCATGCGGTCGAAGTCCACGCCGTGCTCCACGCGTGCGCGGAACCAGCGTGCATCGAGGAGGCCCTCCTTGAAGTTCAACCCGTGGAAGAGGCCGCGTAGCATCGTGCCGAGAGTGGCGACGGAGCACCAGAATGTCGTGGCCTCGGCCGCGCCGCCCACCAGGTAGCGCAGCAGGTTGATGCCTCCGGCGCTCGATCCGATCATGACGTCGGGAATGAAGCCGTGCTCCTCGAGCGCCTTTAGTGCGCCTGCCGAGAACGCGCCGAGCGTGCCGCCGCCGCCGAGGATGAGGACCTTCATGCTGCGCTCCTGGGGTGGTCCTTAGGGCCCCTATGCTTGGCCGTCCACTCGCGCATGAGATCGTCGACGAGCAGTTGCGTCCGTGTCCACACCTGACGATGGAGATCGCGCACGACGTCGTCGTCGGTCGAAGGCACTCCGGCCGGCGGGACGATAGGCTCGCCGAAGCGAAACCAGAACGGCACCGGGCTCGGCAACGGTCCACGCTCTCCCCAGATCAGCGGGAGATCGTACTTGCCGTGCCCCATGAGGAAGTCGCCGCTGCCGCGCACGTGGCCGACCACCTTGAAGGCGTCATCGACGCCGGCGGCAGCGAACGGAATGATGGGTACCTTCGCGGAGAGCGCGAGCCGCACGAAGCCGACGCTCTTGTCCCAGAGGAGACGGTACTTGTCGCGCTCTTGCTTCAGGGTTTCCCGCGCGCCGCCGGGGTAGCACACCACGAGATCGCCGCGACGAAGCGCGCGGAGGCCGTTCGCTGCGCTGCCGTAGGTGCCGCCGAGCCGCACGATGAGATCGCGCAGGCCCGGAACCTTGAAGAACCAGCGATCGGCGAGGCCGATCGGCAACCGCCCGCACGCTGCGAGGATGCGCTCGAAGAAGATCGGCGACTCGTAGCCGAGCATGCCGTGATTGCCGACCAGCAGCGCAGGCCCGGACGGCAGGTGGTTCACGCCGTCGACGCTCACCGAGTGAAGCATGGACATCATTCGCACGAGGGGACGCACCGCGCTCACGAGACCGCGATGAGGGCGCGCGTACCACTCGTCATCCGCTCGCTCGCTTCCACTTCGCATGTCGCGCTTGATGCGAGTTCCATGCGCGAGCGGTTCGTCGCATGGGGCGAGCGAGCGCCCGGCCTGCGCGCCTCAGACGGGGCGTTGTGCCCCGCTAGGGTCACGCCAGCCCGCACCGATGACGCGCGCCAAGGATGACTTTGCCGACGTCGCAGGCTCGACGTCGGCGGCACTGCGTTGGCGCCTGCTAGGCGATGATCGGCAGGCGGCGGGGCCCGCCGACGAAGAGGCTGCGCAGCGCGATCCGCTCGGCTTTCCCCCCGTCGACGGCGGCCTGGCGAGCGCCGAGCCGCTCCTCGATCGGCCCGAGCGTCCAGCACTCGTCGGCCGTGAGCTCCTCGAGCGCGGGGCCTTCGACGTTCAACGGGCAGATGTCGCGGACCTCGGCGGGGCCCTCTTCATCTTGCTCGAGCCAACGCAGCGGTAAGCCCTGCGTGCGGCAAACGTAGGGACGCTGCGCGTAGATGCGGCACGCGCCGGCGTCGTCGAGGAACGCGCAGGCGCCTTCGGGGTGTGGCGTCCCGTGAGCCAAGAGCTGTCGATGGTGATGCTCGATGACAGCGGCCTCGACGGCAAACACCGTCAGCCCATCCGTGCAGCAGTCGTTGCAGCCGGAGCGGCAGTGAAGACGCTGGCCGTGGCCGGCGACGATGGGCGCGACGAGC
>JAYTOQ010000686.1:0-1537 GCA_043747665.1 Polyangiaceae bacterium
AAGATCGATCCGGCCGAGCGCTTCGCATCGGCAGCTTCGATGCGCGAGGCGGTGGAGATGTACCTCGTGGAGCGCGCCGGAACCGTGATCTCGGTGCCCCCGCCGTCGCTCTCGCCGAGCGCGAAGGCGCGTCGCGCGGCGAGCGCGGGCGGAAGCAGCGGCGGCGTGACCCCCCGCGCGCTGGTTGCCGCGACCGATCTCGGCCCGCTCACGGGTGAGAAATCGAGCAGAAAATCCCTGGTTCCCGTGATCGCGGGCGCGGTGGCGATCGGGGTGGTGGGGACGATCGCGGTATGGGCGGGGCGGGCGGAGAGGGGGGCTGCGGCGACGACAACGGCGATGGTGAGGACGCGCGCCGTCGGGGACACGAGCGCGGCGATTTCGGGGACGGCCACAGCCAGGGCCACGGAAGCGCCCTCGGCGCCCGCGTCCGCCTCCGCGCTTGCGTCCGCGTCCACGTCCACGTCCGCTTCCGCTTCCACGTCCACGTCCACGTCCGCTTCCGCGCCCGCGCGGCGCGTGGTTGCGCCTGCGCATCCCGCCGGGGCGTGCGCGGCTGGGGAGACGCTGTCCAACGGGCACTGCTGCGTCATGGGGTTTGTCTGGCGCGAGGGACGCTGCGAGCGAGACATCGCAGTGAAGCCCCCGTTCTGACAGAATCACGAGCGGTGCGAGCGGTGCGAGCGGTGCGAGCGGTCCGAGCGGTGCGAGCGGTCCGAGCGTACGAGCCCCGGCGAGCGTGCGCCTTCGCGCAGGGGCTCGCCCTCGCGCTCGTCCTCGCCGTGACGTCGCCGGCGCGTGCCGATGACCTCGCCGAGGCGCGCAAGCACTTCGCGGAAGGCGTGAGGCGTTACCAGGACGGCGACTACGAGGGCGCGCGCTTCCTCTTCCGGCAAGCGAACACCGAGCATCACGCGGCGGCCATCGTCTACAACGTCGCGCGCGCCGAGGAGCGTCTCGCTCATCCACAGGCGGCTGTCGACGCGTACGACGCATACATCGCCGAGGCCGGAGAAAAGGGCGAATTCACGCAGGCCGCCGTCCTGGCGCTCGCTCGCATCCGCGCGAGCGCGCCCCAGCTCCACATCGAATCGAAGCCCGCCGGTGCGCGCCTCTTCGTCGACGGCAGCCCCACGCGTGATCCTGCGCCGACGCGGGTGCTCGTGCCGCCGGGGCGTCATCACATCGTCGCCGAGGGCGAAGGGTGGCGCGCCGAAGCCGATGTCGAGGCCACGCCGTCGGGTCCAGGAGCGGTGACGCTCACGGCTCCGGCAGACGCGACCGCCAAGGTGACTGCGCCGCCCGTCGACCGAAGCGCGAGCCCGCCCGCCGAGCTCAGTGGGACGCCAGCGAAGCCCGGCGTGTCCGACGGCCTCGTCATCGGCGCGCAGTTCGTCGTGGTCCCGCACGACTTCATCGGTACGAAATCGCGGAGCTTCAGCTCGTTCGGCCTCTCGGCAGGCCTCCTCGCCGAAGCGGGCTACGCGCTCACCGACGATCTCGTCCTCGCCGGTCGGGGGCTCGTCACGATCGGCTC
>JAYTOQ010000687.1:0-1628 GCA_043747665.1 Polyangiaceae bacterium
CTCGGGGACTTTCCCGTGCAGCTCGCGCGTGAGCCCTCGGCGTCGGTCGACATCGTGTTCTGGGACTTCTATTCCTCGAAGACCCACCCCCATCTCTGGTCGCTCGCGACGCTCCGGGAGCTGCGCCGCGTGTGTCGCTCCGGCGCGACGCTGCACACGTACAGCACGGCGACGTCGTTCCGGGCCGGCCTGCTGCTCGCGGGCTTCGCGGTCGGCGTCGGCGGCGGCACCGGCGACCGGGCGGAGACCACGCTCGCCGCGGTCGACGTCGCCGACCTCGAGCGACCGCTCGACGCGCGATGGATCGCGCGCCTGGAGCGGTCGAGCGCTGCGCTTCCGGCGGACGTCGGCGACGACGCGGAGGCGCGCGCGGCTGCGCTCGCGCAGATCCGTGCGTGCGCGCAGTTTGCTGTTGCGCGCTGAAGGAAGCCTCGAGCGCAAGGCGACGGCATGTTTATGCGGTGCTGAACACGCGCGCCGCGGCTACGGTGGTGCGCTCATGCCCAAAGCTGCGAGCTCGAGCGCCTGCCTCCTCTCTCTACCCATCGTTGCCATCGTTGCCATCGTTGCCTGTGGCGGAGGACCGGACCCGAAGCCGAGCGGTATGAAGTGCGGTGGCGAGGATCGCCCGCAGCTCAACTGCGAGAGCGAGTTCAAGTACGAGGGCCGAAAGATCGAGGGCGGCTTCTCGATCGCCGGTATCGGCGGTGCCAACGCAAAGACCGACGAGGCCGCGCTCCGCGCCATCGACAAGGAGACCGAGCAGTATGCCGCGCAGTCGCGGCGGCTCTGCGACGAGTACAACAAGTGCGTCGTCGACAAGGAGGCGTATGCCACGCGCAGCGAGAACCTCCGCCGCCGCATGAGCAAGGTCCCCGAGCTCCTCGACGAGGTGAAGAGCGCGAAGGACGGCGACGCCCGCGCCAAGGCGCTGGGCAAGGCCTATCGCGAGCTCGTTCCCGACGAGGCGCGACGCGAGCTCGCGCTCGACTTCTCGGTCGATGCGCAGAAGCCAGGCGACGGCAGCGCGCATCCCGCGTCCGCCGGCGAGCGGCTGCCCACCGGAACCAAGGTGGCGTTCGTGGTGCGTCCGTCGAAGAGCGCGTACGTCTATCTCTTCCAGAAGACGCCCAACGGAAAGGTCAACGTGCTCTTCCCCGACACGCGCATCGGGATGAAGAACCCGCTGCCCGCGGGCTCTGCGCTGCGCTTGCCACCGGCGGCAGGCGCGAGCTTCAAGCTGAACGACAAGGACATCGGCACCGAGCGCGTCTTCGTGGTGGCGTCGCTCGATCCCCTCGTGTCGCTCGACGGCGCCATCGACAAGGCCGCGGGCGGCGCTGCTCCGACCGGCGCGCTCGCCTCGGTCACGGCTACGCACGAGGGCGCTTCGCAGCCCGGCTGCACGCGCGCCCTCGAGCTCGACGAAGGCTCCGCGCCGAAGTGCACGCGCTCGCGCGGCCTGGAATACGACGAAGGACCGAGCGGAGGCGCGGCTGCGCCGCCGGCGTCGTTCCGCGCGCGCACCGAGGCCGCCGACTCGGTCATCGTGCAGGTCTTCGCGTTCGAGCACACGCAATGACCCGGCCACATGCAGTGCGGCCAGTCCTCGTCGCGCTCTTCACCTT
>JAYTOQ010000688.1:0-5083 GCA_043747665.1 Polyangiaceae bacterium
GTCTTCGTCTCTCCCGAATCGCTCACGAGCCACAGCTCGTTCGGAGACTGCTTCGGGTCCATCGTCGCGTAGCCGTGATGTCCCTGGGTCAATGCGAGGAGCTCGCCGTGAAGCGTGACGGCGACCGCGGATTTGCCCGGGCTGATGCCCGTCGACGACGACGGCAGCGATGTCCACGCAGGCGGACGCTCGCCGCCGAGCCATGCGCCGAAGAGCTCCGTTGAGCCGGTGCACCCTTCGTGATCGCACGCGAGCCTGTAGCCGAGGGACGTCGTGACGAGCGCTCGCGCACCGAGGGTGACGAGCGCCACGCGCTCCATGTCACCGTAGCTCTTGCCGGGCGCGGCCGGCGCCGCGAGCGCACCGATCGGACGAGCGATCGCGCACGCCGCTCCGGCTGCGTCGGCCTGCGCGGTGGAAGCGGTGGGCGCCGTGCCCGCGTCGGCGCGTACGAGCGCGCTCGCTGCTGGAGCAGGGCGAGGAGCCGACGCACTTGCCCGCGGCGGCCCCGAGCCAGTGCATGCGAGAAACGTGACTGCGAGGCCGCTCAGCCACGGAGGCGATCGCACATGACGAGTGTAACGATGGCCGGTCGCGAGCGGGTAGCATCGGGCGCATTCGGCGCGCGCTCGCTGCCCGAAACCTTCCGCGGACGCCGAGATCGTGGTGTGGTCAGCTTCGTGCTAACTCGTCCGTTTGCTGGAGAAGACGATCGAGCCGAAAGAGGAGCACGCGGCACAGGCCTGCGCGCGCAGGCCGGCTCGGGCGCGGATCCTCCTCGTCGACGACGACATCGCCGCGCGCCGTGCGCTCGAGAAGCTGCTGGTGAGCGACGGATATGCGGTCACGACGGCGTCGAACGGCGAGATCGCCCTCGCCGAAGCCGTCCGGGAGGCGCCCGATCTCGTGCTGACCGACCTGGAGATGCCGAAAATGGGAGACATCGCCCTCTGCGAGCACCTTCACGAGCTCGATCGGGCGCTCCCCGTGATCCTGACGACGGGACACTGCGGCATGGAGTCGGCGATCGCAAGCCTGCGAGCAGGCGCGGCGGATTACCTCATCAAGCCGCTTCAGTACGAGGCCGTCCTCTGGCGTGTGGAGTCGACGCTTGCGAGACGTGCCGAGGCGCGTCGTCACGAGCAGCAGCGCGAAGAGTATCTCGCGCTCGTCTCCCACGATTTGCTCGGCCCGTTGAGCAACATCCTCATGTGCACGTCGTTGCTGAAGCAGTCCGCCGAGAGCCAAGGCCTCGCCGCAGACGTGAAGCTCGCCACGCGCGCCGAGCAGAACGTCAAACGCATGAACGCCATGCTGGAGGAGCTTCGTGAGGCGACGACGCTCGAGTCCCACGGCGTCGCTCTCGAGCTCATGACGTGCGAGCTGCGCGAGCTCGTGGCCGGCGTCGTCGACCGAATGGGTGATGCCGGCGCAAGGCGTATCTCGATCGAAGCCGACGACGCATCGCCCCACTACGTCCTCGGCGAGACGTTTCGCCTCGAGCGCGTCGTCACGAACCTACTCACGAACGCGCTCAAGTACTCGGCGGACGATGCGCCCGTCCGCGCCCAGGTCGAGCGACGCGGCGGCAACGTCGAGCTCACCGTCGTCGATCGTGGGATCGGCATTGCGCCGGAGAACATCGAGGTGCTCTTCGACCGCTATTACCGGACGACGGCCGGAAAGAACCGCGCTAGCGGCCTCGGTCTCGGGCTGTACATCGCGCGCCTGATCGTCGCGACCCACGGAGGCCGTATCGACGTCTCCAGCAAGGTCGGGCACGGCAGCGCGTTCACCGTCACGTTGCCCGCGCACGCGGGGCCGACATGAGCGCGATCCTCGTCGTCGACGACAACGAGGCCAACCGCGAGCTCGCGCGTGCCGCGCTCGAGGACGCAGGCTATCGCGTCATCCTCGCCGCGAACGCGGCGGAGGCGATCGTCGCCTTCGAGCGCGACCTCCCCGATTGCATCCTCCTCGATGTCCGGATGCCGGAGGTCGACGGCTTCACGGCGTGCGCGCGCATCCGGGCGCTCCCGCGCGGACCCGAGACGCCGATCCTCTTCCTCACGGCGCTGCGCGACGTCGACACGTTCGACCGCGCCCTCGGCGCAGGCGCGGACGACTTCCTCACGAAGCCCGTTCGTCCGACGGAGCTGGTCATCCGCGTGCAGAGCGCGCTGAAGCTTCGCCGAATGAACGTCGAGCTCCGCGAGCACTACGATCTCCTCAAGCGCCAGCGCGACGACCTCCTCCGCCTTCAATTGCAGAAAGAGCGGCTCATGGCGTTCGTCGTCCACGACCTCAAGAACCCAGTAAATGCGATGGATCTGCATGCGCAAGTCATCCTTCGCACGACGGGCCTTACGGCGTCCGGACGCGACTCGGCAACGCAGATTCGGACCGAAGCTCGGCAGCTCACGCGGATGATCCTCAACCTCTTGGACGTCAGCAGGGCCGACGAAGGGCAGCTCGCTCCCAACCTGTCCGACGTCGATCTCCAGCGGCTCGCATCAGAGGTGGTCGCCGAGCTGGGCGCGAATGCCCACGACCACCACGTGAAGGTCGAGTGCCGCGTCGATGCGGTCGTCATCCACGCGGACGAGGACCTCTTCCGCCGCGTGCTGACGAACCTGGTCGAGAACGCGATTCGCTATGCGCCCATGGCGACCGCCATCACCGTCACGGCGAAGTGCGTCGACGGCGGCACCGAGGTGCGGGTGTCGGACACGGGCATAGGGATCCCGCTCGAGATGCGCGAGCGAATCTTCGGAGCGTTCGTGCAAGTCGAGGCCAGCGAGCGCGTGGTCGGTTACAGCAGCCGGGGTCTCGGCCTCACGTTCTGCAAGCTCGCGATCGAGGCCCACGGCGGGCGGATCTGGGTCGAAGATGCGGTGCCCGGGGCCGCGTTCTGCGTGAGCTTGCCCGATGCCGTGTGAACCCGAGGACCCGTATCGCCAGCTGTTCGATACGTCCCCTGACGCGCTCGTCGTGGTCGGCGGCGACGGACGGATCGAGCTCGTGAATCTCCAGACCGAGAGGCTCTTCGGCTACGCGCGTGGAGCGCTGGTCGGAGAGCCGCTTGCGCTGCTGATTCCCGACCGCCTAAGTGACGCGCACGAAGGGCACGTGTCGAGGTTCGCCGGCAACGCCGAGACGCGGTCGATGGGCGCGGGCCGGCAGCTCTTCGGCCGCCACCGCGACGGTACGGACGTTCCCATCGAGGTGAACGTCAACTCCTGTCGCACGGACGCGGGGCTCAGGATCACCGCCGCCATTCGCGATACCCGCGAGCGCTCGCGCCTCGAAGCTCCCGCCAAGCTCATCGCCGATCGGCTGGCCAGCGCCGTCGAGAGCATCCAGGATGCGGTCGCGCTCTTCGACAGCTCGAATCACCTGGTGCTGTGCAACAGCGTTTACCGGATGCTCATCGGAGATTCGCTTGAGGGACCGCTCGTCGGCAGATCCTACGAGCAGCTGCTCGACGCCTGGATCGGTGACATTGCGTTCGAGAACGAAGACAAGCGCGCGCGCTTTCGTGACTCGCGATTGGCGCAGCAGAACCACGCCGAGCCGACGACGGTAGATCTGCGGATGCGTGACGGCCGCACGCTGCGCGTCATCGACCGACGCACCGCCGACGGCGGCATCGTCAAGACGATCTGGGATCTGACGGACGACGTGCGCCTGGCCGAGGACGTCCGCGAGGCACGCGGAGCCGCGGAGACGGCGAGCCGCGCGAAGAGCGATTTCCTGTCGTCGATGAGCCACGAGCTCCGGACACCGATGAACGCGATCCTCGGATTCGCGCAGCTCCTGCAGAGAGACAAGAAGGAGCCGCTCTCGGCGCGCCACGTGGAGCGCGTGGACCACATCGTCAAGGGCGGCGAGCACCTGCTGCGGCTCATCGACGACGTGCTCGACCTGTCTCGCATCGAGGCCGGTGCGGTGTCGATCTCGACCGAGTCCGTCCGCGTCAGCGACGTCCTCCACGAGGTCGCGACGACGCTCGAATCCATGGCCGCGCGGCACGGGATCCTCATCGAGGTAGCATCCATGCCCGAATCGCTGCCCTCGGTCGCCGCAGACCGGACGCGCTTCGTGCAGATCCTGACCAACTTCGGCTCCAACGCCATCAAGTACAACGTCCCCGCGGGGAAGGTGACGCTGTCGGCAGCGACGACCCACGCGGGGCGCGTTCGCATCGTGGTCGCGGACACCGGCCGCGGGATCGCCGCCGAGAGTCAGGTCAAGCTCTTCCAGCCGTTCCAGCGCGCAGGGCAGGAGACCGGGCCCATCGAAGGAACGGGCATCGGGCTCGTCATCTGCAGGCGGCTCGCCGCGCTGATGCACGGTGAGGTCGGCTTTCGCAGCGTCGTCGGGACAGGCTCGGAGTTCTGGGTCGATCTGCCCATTCATGTCGGCTCGGCGACGCACGCCTCGCCCTCGCAGGCGCGTGATGCGCCGGAATCACGCGTAGTCGGCGAAGGACGCAGGCTCGTCCTCTACGTCGAGGACAACAACGCGAACGTCAGCTTCATGAAGGATCTCGTGAGCACGTTCGAGAACGTCGACCTGCTCACGGCGGCAACGGCAGAGATGGGCATCGAGCTGGCCCGTGCGCAGCTTCCCGAAGCCATCATCATGGACATCAACCTGCCGGGGATGAGCGGGCTCGACGCGCTCCGAGCGCTCCGCGACATCGCCGAGACGAAGGACATCCCCATCATCGGCCTGTCGGCCGCGGCGTCCGAGCGTGACAGGCAACGGGCGAGGGACGCCGGCTTTCACCGCTACCTGACGAAGCCCGTGAAGGTCGACGAGCTCGTCAGCGCGCTCGAGGAAATTCTCCCGGTCCCGCGCTCGCGTCGTTCGAGCTGAGCGCCGGAAGGCCGGCTACTTCTTCTTCGTGCCGTGCTCGGTCTCGACTTCGACTGGCTCGGGTACGCCCGGACGACGCAGATCGATCCGGGCGCACAAAACGACGACGGGAGCTCGGCTCGCGGCCGGCTCCCGTCGTGGGTGAGTCGTGATGTGGGTTGTCGTCGTCCGCCTGCGCGTGACGGAGGATCTCACCGAAGCG
>JAYTOQ010000689.1:0-5167 GCA_043747665.1 Polyangiaceae bacterium
CGGCGGCGCGGCGGGAGCGCCGCTCACGCGGATGGGCACAATCCTCGGCACGCCCGAGTACATGGCGCCCGAACAAGCGCTCGGCGAGCCGGTGACCCCCGCGGCCGATCTCTACGGGGTCGGCGTCATGCTCTACGAGATGCTCACCGGCAAGCACCCGTTCGATCCGCCGGACCGCATGGCGATGCTCTCGTTCCACATCGTCGCCCCCGTCCCGCTCATGCAAGATCGCGCGCCTGAGATCGACGTGCCCGCGATGGTCGAGGCGGTCGTTCGCTGTCTCCTCGAGAAGGATTCGAAGAAGCGCTACGCGAACGCACGCGCGCTCATCGAGGCCATCGACAGCGCCGCCGCCGAGAGCGGGATCGATCTGGGCCTCGGCGTTCCGAATCCGGTTCCTTCGCAGCCCGGGGGCTCCCGCACGCCGGGCGGGACTGCCGTTGCGCCCAACTCGTCGGCGGCGCGCGGTCCCGGATGGATCGACAAGGATGCGTTCGCGAAGACGAGCCTCGGCGTTCCCGCCGTCAGCCCCACGTCGGCGAAGGGCGACGACGGTGCGCGCACGAGCGTGCTCGACACGCTGGGACGACAGCCACGCGGCGTCCTCTACGCGCTCGCCGCGGCGCTGCCGCTCGGGTTCATCCTCGTGATCGTGGTGGTGGTGCTCGCCGCGCGATCGCCGAAGGCGGTCACGACCGTGGTCACCGCCGACGGCGCCACGATCGAGATCAGGGAGACCGCGAAGGGCAAGGTCGCGCCCTCCGACCGCATGAAGGCCGCGGTCGCGCTCGGGCCGGACGCGCTCGAGACGCTCGCGAAGGAATACCCGGACGATCCGTCGATCCTCCAGAAGCTCGCCATCGCTTACCAGGCGCAGGGAAAGAACCACGAGGCGCTCACGACGGTGCGCGCGCTGCTGGTCGCGCAGCCGGCGGCGGCGAGCGACGACGAGATCCTCCAGGTGGTGACGTCGCTGGCAGCGAAGGGTCAAGGCAGCGACGACGACGAGGCGTTCGCGCTGCTGGAGGGCCCGCTCGGCGCGAGCGGCGTCGACGCGCTCATCGACATGACGGTGCGAGCGCCGGGCCGCGAAGGACGAGACGTCCGCGATCATCGCGCGCGCGCGGCCAAGAGCCTGGCCAAGCCCGACGTGCGCGCGCACGCCTCGCCCGCGGCAGCCGTGCTCCTCGATTTCAAGACGGCGAAGGAGTGCGCGGCAAAGCATGACCTCCTCGGGCGCGCGAAGGACGACGGCGATGCGCGGCTGCTCCCGGCGCTGAAGGCGCTCAAGGTGACGCGAGGCTGCGGCGGCTTCTTGCGGCAGGGCGACTGCCATCCGTGCATGCGCAAAGACGGCGCCCTCGACGATGCGATCGCCGCAGTCGAAGCGCGCCCCGCAAAGTGACGTCGCGGATCGTGCGATGATGGCCGGGATGGCCCTCGCGACCAGGAACGCGCCCCTCGCTTCACTTGCCGTCGACGTCGATCGCTCGATCGCTCGATCACGCTGCCGCGCCTCGTGTTCCTCGCGCCGCGCGTGAACGCGGACCGAGACGAGCCGCGCGCGTATGGTGCCGGCTTCGGGGTACAGTTCCGCATCGGCGAATGACCATGACCGGCGAGCTGCTCCTCGTTCTCGGCAACAAGAACCTCTCCTCGTGGTCGCTGCGGCCCTGGGTGCTGCTCCGTCACGCAGGCATCGCGTTCGAGGAGCGCGTGCTCGCCTTCGAGACCGAGGGCTGGCGCGACACCATCGCCGCTCTCTCTCCGACGCGACGCGTTCCCGTGCTCCGTCATGGCGAGCTCATCGTGTGGGACTCGCTCGCGATCAGCGAGTACATCGCCGACGCGTTCCCGGACGCGCGACTGTGGCCGCGAGATCTCGCCGCTCGCGCCGTGGCCCGCGCGATCAGCGCGGAGATGCACTCGGGGTTCCCGCACCTGCGACGCGACCTGTCGATGGACGTCGTCGCCCGGCATCCGCGGCGGGCGTTCAGCCGCGAGACCGAGGACGACCTCGGACGCGTACAGTCCATCTGGGCGGATTGCCGGACGCGCGCGTCGGCGGTGGCGGGCGAGGACGCCGGACCATTCCTGTTCGGTCGCTTCTCCATCGCCGATGCGATGTACGCGCCGGTCGTCTGGCGCCTGCGCACCTACGGGATCGAGGGGGAGCTCACCCCTGAAGCCCGCGCGTACTACGAGACGATGCTCGCTCTGCCCGCCATGGGTGAATGGGAGCAGGCGGCTCGCGCCGAGGTGAAGGCGCTGGCAGCGGCAACGGCGGCGACCCCCGCTGCCGCGCGCCGTGCCCCCTGTCCGCGCAGCGCCCAGCATTGCTTTGCGGTGATCTTCAGCTCGCAGCGAACGGCGGAGCTACCCGAGGCGTACCAGTCCGCATCGAAGGCGATGGTCGAGCTCGCCGCGAGGCAGCCCGGCTTTCTCGGGGTGGAGAGCGCGCGAGGCACGGATGGCTTCGGAATCACGGTGTCTTACTGGGATTCCCTGGAGGCCATCCGGAGCTGGAAGGACGTGCCTTCCCATGTTGCCGTCCAGGTCGCGGGCAAGCAGACTTTCTACGAGCGATACGAAGTGAGGGTGTGCACCGTAGAACGGGGGTACAAGTTCGATTCCTGAGGAGATTCTTCATGGGACTTTTTTCCGCTTCCGACAAGAACAGCATGCCGACGCGCGAACAAGCGCTGCCGGGCCGTAGCGATCCCACCGTGGTCGGGCATAAGCACATCGTCCTCGGTACGCGAACCGTGCCTCCGTTCCCTGACGGGATGAAGACGGCGACGTTCGGGATGGGCTGCTTCTGGGGGGCCGAGAAGAAATTCTGGGAGGTGCCCGGCGTGTACTCGACGCAGGTCGGCTACGCGGCCGGCCTGACGCCGAATCCGAGCTACCGTGAGGTGTGCTCGGGTCGCACCGGTCACAACGAGGTGGTGCGCGTGGTGTTCGACCCCACCAAGACGTCGTACGAGGAGCTGCTCAAGACGTTCTGGGAGAACCACGATCCCACGCAGGGCATGCGTCAGGGCAACGATGCGGGGACGCAGTATCGCTCGGGCATCTACGTCTACGACGCCGAGCAGCGTGCCGCCGCCAAGGCTTCGAGCGTGGTGTTCGGCAAGGTGCTCGACGAGGCGGGCCACGGCCCGATCACGACGGAGATCGTCGACGCTCCCGAGTTCTACTACGCGGAGGACTACCACCAGCAGTACCTCGCGAAGAACCCGGACGGTTACTGCGGCCTCGGCGGGCTCGGCATGTCGTGTCCGATCGGTCTCGTGAAGGGCTAGACCAGCACGGACGGGCCGCCGCTCGTAGCGGCGACGAGCACGGTGCGCATCGTCGGCGTGATGTCCGCGAGGTGCCGCTCCACGGGTGACCTCACACGACCGCGCGCGGCGATGGACGGACCTGCCGCGACAAGCCAGACGCGCGCCGACTCGGGCGCCCATCCGCCATGGCCCTTGAACTCGGCGGCGCGTCCGTGATCGGCAGTGACGAACACGTGGGTGGCTGCGCCGCGCGGTCCCATGCGCCGGAGCGCGTCGTCGATCCGGCCCACGAAGGCGTCGGCGAACGCGAGCGCGCGGAGGTAGCCCGGGTAATCACGGTGATGGCCGTACTCGTCGGGCTCGCCCAGCGAGACGTAGAGCACGTCCGGACGCTGCGTCTCGAGATGACGAAGCGCGAGCTCCGCGGTGAGGCGATCGGGCCGGAAATCGCCGACGCCGGGCGCGGGGTCGATGTGCTGGTCGCCGCCGCGACCCACCGAGACGAGGAACGATCCGGGGCGTGAGGTGACGGCGCGGTCGAGGATCTCCCAGGACCCGAAGACGGCGACCGAGGCCCCTGCAGCATGCGCATCGTCGAGGATGGTGGGGATGCGCATGGGCGCGCACGTGTTGCTCTGGCAACCGATGGGCGCGCGCCCCGTGAGCAGCTCGGTGTAGCCGGGGAGCGAGACGAAGTTGGGCCCGGTGCCGCTGATGACGCCGCGACCACGGCTGCCGATGGCCGCGCCGCGCTCGCGCACCAGCCGATCGATGCGAGGGACGAGCTCGCGCGACGGCCGTTGCGCAGCGTGGGACAGCGCGGGGTCGGTGCCCTCGAAGATCTCCTGCCATCGCGCTCCGTCGATGGTGACGAGCACCAGCGGCGCGATCACTGGCGGCGCTGGGGTCTCCTGTGGCGTCGCGTGCTCGACGTGGCGCGACGGTGCACAGCTGGAGCCGACCACGAGCGCGCTGATGAGCGCTGCTCGCATCCACTCGGTGCTCATGGTTGCATGATGCACGTGCTCGGTGACGGTCTCGCGAAGGTGAATCGACAATCGAGCGAATCTTTGGTCTCTTCACGCCATGCAGCCCGCCGTCTACCGCGTCGAGACCCCGCGCCTCGTCGTCCGATGCTGGATGCCGGAGGACGCGCCGCTCGCCAAAACCGCCGAGGACGCGAGCCGCGCCCACCTCCTCGAGTTCATGCCGTGGGCCGAGCGCATCCCGGAGACGCTCGGTGAGGTCATCGACAAGCTCCGCGTCTTCCGGTCGTGGTTCGACGCCGGCGAGGACTTCCTGTTCGGAGCCTTCTCCAAGGACGACGGCAGCTGCATGGGCGGCGCCGGCCTCCACCCGCGTGTCGGCAAGGGTGGCATCGAGATCGGGTACTGGGTCCACGCCGACCACGTGCGAAAGGGCTTCGCCACCGAGATGGCCGGCGCGCTCACCCGCGCCGCCTTCGAGATCGGGCGCATGCGCTGGGTCGAGATTCGTACCGCCACGGCCAACGTGGCGAGCGCAGCGGTGTCCGCAAAGCTGGGCTTCGCGCACGAGGCCACGCTGAAGGATCGCCTCGCCCTGCCGAACGGCGTGATCGCCGATGCGCTCGTGTTCACCTTGCTCGCGCGCGACTACGCCACGAGCGCCGCGAAGAGGATCCCGTTCCAGGCCTTCGATGGCGCCGGTCGCAAGCTCGTTGGGCAGTAGGTGCCCTCTTCGCCGTGCTGTGGGAAGCGCGCGCTACGTTTCATGCAACCCCAGCGGCGAACCGACGCGAACGAGCGCCCCACGGCCGTCTGCTTGATGGTGATCTCTTCGACGAGCGTCGCCTCGCCCCATGCGGTGGTGGTCATGGCGCGGCGTGGAGCACATCGCAG
>JAYTOQ010000690.1:0-4021 GCA_043747665.1 Polyangiaceae bacterium
TTGCGCAGGAGCGCGATCGCATCCTCGATGGTGCCGGCCTTGTATGCGGCAATGCCGTCCTCGAGGTATTTCGCGGCGCTGCGGTTGATCTCCTCGGGATCGCTCGGCGCGGTGCCGCCTGGCGCGCGCTCGAGGAGGCGCGTCACCTTCGCGAGCATCTCGGCGATGCGGAACGGCTTCTCGATGTAATCCTCGATGCCGTAGCTGGTCTTCAGATCCTCGGCGATGCGCCATCCGCGATAGACCGCGCTCATCATCAGGATCGGGATCTTGCCGTACTTGTCGCTGTCCTTCAGCCGCTTGGCGATGTCGAAGCCATGAAGCTCGGGGAGCATCGCGTCGAGCAGGATGAGATCGGGCGACTCCTCCTTGACGAGACGCAGCGCGACGAGGCCGCGGTCGGCTTCGATGACCTGATGGCCCTTGTCGGTGAGCAGGCGACGAACGAGCTTGCGTATATCCTCCTCGTCATCGACGACGAGGATCTTCTTTCCGCTGCCGGAGGCCGGAGCGGGCCCGCCCATACCGGCGGCGCTGCGCATCTCGGGTGAGAGCATCTGCACGTTCGAGACTTCTTCATCGAGCGGCTCGAGATCCCGGGCCTCGATGACGGCCTCGTCGCCTGCCTCCTGGATCTGCTCGTCGATGACGACGGACGGGGCGCCCGGTGCAACGCTCTCACGCTCTCGCTTCGCGACGCCGCCGCCTGCTTGCATGTGGACGTCGGCGCTTCCGCTCGTGCCGGCCGCGACGCCGAGCCGCTCGAGCGCCTCGACGGGAGCTTGCGGTCCGGCGTAGTGCGCACGACCGGCTTCCTTCGCGTCGTAGGCGTCGCGAATGGTGCGCTCGAGCGTGCTGGTGATCGCGACGTAGGGATACACGCGGCGACCCGTGACAAACTCGAGCTCGTCGATGACGCGCTTGTCGCGCGGGTTGGCCATCGCCAGAAAGAGTCGGTCGTCGCGCGCGAGGACCGGCAGGATCCGGCTCGACTCCGCGACCTCGCGCGGCACGAGGTCGAGGTGCTCGATGGCGATGGCGATCTGGTTGAGATCGATCCCTGGCACGCCGAGCTGCTCGGAGAGCGCGCGGAGGACGTCGGTCTCGGACACGGCGCCGCTCGCTGCGATGCGCGACGCGAGGGGCACTCCGTCATGGGCGGTCTTCTGATTCTCGAGCTGTTTGTCGAGCTCGTCCTGCGAGATGAGCTTGCGCTTCAGGAGAATGCGCCCGATTTGCTTCTTCTCCTCGGTCATCGCAATCCCCCAGCGTACCTGGGTTCGATCGCCGGCGGCAAACGCCGTGCGACTCGCGAGAATGGCGGCTCGCGCTTCATTCGCCCGCTTGCATACGCGCGAGCGTCGCCGCCTTGTAAGCGGTCCACGTGCCGGCGCGGATCGCGGCGCGAGCGCCTGCGACGAGCTCGCCGTACCAGTGCAGGTTGTGGACGCTCAGCAGGCGCAGCACGGTCATCTCGCCCGCGAGATACAGGTGTCGCAGATACGCGCGCGAGTAGCCGCCGCGACAGCACGGGCACGAGCACTCCGCGTCGATGGGCCGCTTGTCCTCGCGCCACTGCGCTTGCTTGACCACCACGCGTCCGAAGCGCGTCAGCGCCTGACCGTTACGCGCGTTGCGCGTCGGAAGCACACAGTCGAACATGTCGATGCCGGCGTCGATGGCCTCGAGGAGATCGCGCGGCGTGCCGACGCCCATCAGGTAGCGCGGGCGATCGGGATCGACGACGTGAGCCATCTCGTGGAGCGTCTCGTACATCTTCGGGATGGGCTCGCCGACGGAGAAGCCGCCCAGCGCGAGCCCGTCGAAGCCGTGGCCGTCGACGTCGAGGCCCGCGAGCTCCTCGGCGTGACGCCGCCGCAGATCGGCAAAACATGCACCTTGCACGATCCCGAACAGAGCTTGTCGCTCCGGGCGCGGCGAAGCGAGTGCCCGCCGTGCCCATCGCGTAGTGCGCTCGACCGCCGCCTCGACGACCGAGCGCTCCGACTCACCCGGCGGACAGACATCGAGCTGCATCTGGATGTCCGCGCCGAGCAGGCCCTGCACGCGGACCGCCTCCTCCGGGGTCAGCTCGTGCTTCGAGCCGTCGAGGTGCGAGCGAAACGTGAAGCCCGTCTCGTCGAGTTTCACGAGCGGATCCTTGCCGGCGCTGCCCGCGCCCAGCGAGAACGCCTGGAAGCCGCCCGAGTCGGTGAGCATCGCGTGTGGCCATCGCGAGAAGCCGTGCAGACCACCCTGACCGGCGACCACTTCGGGTCCGGGACGAAGCCACAGGTGGTACGTGTTGCCGAGGACGATCTGCGCGCCCGTCCCTGCGACCTCGTCGGGGGTGAGCCCCTTCACACAGCCCTGCGTGCCCACCGGCATGAAGGTCGGCGTCTCGACATCGGCATGCGGAGTCGTAAAAATAGCGGTCCGCGCGTGTCCGTCGCTGGCGACGACACGGAACTCAAACCCTGACGTGCGCGGCGCGGTCATGCGGCGTTCATCCGCTGGCGCCTGCTCGATCGAGGAGCATGGCGTCGCCGTACGAGAAGAAGCGGTAGCGCTCCTTCACGGCCGTCGCGTAGACGTCGAGCACGCGCTCCGTCCCGGCGAAGGCGCATACGAGCGCGAGAAGCGTCGACTTCGGCAGGTGAAAATTCGTGAGCAGCCGGTCGACGACGGAGAAAGCGTGCCCAGGCTGGATGAGGATCCGCGTGTCTTCCGCGCATGCCCGCACGTGTCGGGGCTTTTCGGGATCGCGCGCCGACTCCAGCGCGCGAACCACCGTCGTGCCGACCGCGAGCACGGGTGCACCGCGCTCGCGAGCACGGGCGATCGCCGTGGCGAGGGCGCGTGGGACCTCGAAGTACTCGGTGTGCATGGGGTGATCGTCGAGGTCGTCGACGGTGACGGGCTGGAAGGTGCCGAGACCTACGTGCAGCGTACACGTGGCGATCTCGCAGCCGCGCGACTCGAGCCGCTTCATCAGCGCGGACGTGAGATGGAGGCCGGCGGTAGGCGCGGCGACGGCGCCCTCGGCGCGGGCGAAGACCGTCTGGTAGCGATCGATGTCCTCGGCGCGGACGTCGCGCTTGATGTACGGTGGAAGCGGGACCTGCCCAGCGTTCCGGCGCGCCTCGTCGACGGGAGAGCCGTCGCGCGTAGAGAGCCGGACCTCGAAGAGGCCGTCTTCGGCCTTGCCCTCGAACTCGACGACCAGCGCGTCCTTGACGATGCGCGTGCCCGGACGGAGCGCCTTCGAGGCGCGTGCGAGCGCGCGCCAGCGCTGGGTCGCTCTCCCCGAGTCGTCGACGGCGTCGTCGAGCTTTCGTACGAGGAAGACCTCGCTCTTTCCACCGGTGCCCTCCTTCGTGCCCAGGATGCGCGCCGGGAACACCTTCGTGTCGTTGACGACGATGAGCGTTCCCGGCGTCACCTGCTCGGCCAGGTCGGCGATGCGTCGATGCTGGAGAGCACCGCTCGCCGGCACGACGAGGAGCCGCGCCTGCTCTCGCTCGGCTGCGGGCGCCTGCGCGATCAGCTCGTTCGGCAACGGATAGTCGAACGCGTCCACGCGCATCCCGCTGCCATAGCAGGTTCAGCGTCGGGCGCGCTCGCCAGCAGCCGGACGGGGCGTGGCAGGCGCAGAGACGTCGACGACACCGGAGGCGGCCTCGGCGTGCCAGAGGCGCCGCGAGCTCGGTGGCCCGGAGACCTTCGCGCGAATGAAGCTCACGACCTCGACGACGTCGTAGGGCTTCGGGATGAAGCCGCTGACGCCGCAATCGGCGCGCTCCAGCTGGCGTTCGCTGAGGTAATAGGCGCTCGTCAGGAGCACCCGGGTCGCGGGGTGACTGACCTTGATCTCGCGCGCCAGCTCGAGCCCGTTCGGGCCGCCGTCCGTCCGGAGCATCAGGTCGACGAGGACCAGCGCCGTCGGCGTCTCGGTGAGCGCGGTCCGGGCATCACTTGCCGAACTGGCTAGCTGGACGTGAAAGCCCTCCACGCGAAGCGC
>JAYTOQ010000691.1:0-20588 GCA_043747665.1 Polyangiaceae bacterium
CTTCTGAACGAAGCGTGACGTGCCCGTCGAGGTCTTGCCGACCTTGAGGACGTACTTGCCGGCGCCGTCCTTGAGGCTGATGGTGACGGTGCCCTCGGGGCTGTCGAGGCCGGTCTCGGCGGGCGATTTGCCGTCGCCGAAGTCCTCGGCGTTGAGGGCCTTGAACGCGCGGACCGCGTCCTTGACCTTCTCCTCGTCGAGATCGGCGATGGGCTTGTCCTTCCACGTGCCCGACCACTTGTCGCCCTTCGTGAAGGACAGCGTGCCGGTCTTGCCCGCGATGGTGAGCTGATTGGCGTTCGCGTCGTCGAACTTGAAGATCTCCGTGTCGCGCCAGCCCTTGAGCTCGCGGGCGTAGAGGTAGCTCGAGTAGCCGCTCGCCGTGTAGATGCCGGGCTTGCCCTCGACCATGATCATCTGGCCGCGCGCGCCCGATTTCCCGAAGCTCGCGTCGACCTTCTTCTCGGCGCCCTTGTAAGCGACGACGTGGACGGCCTTGGTCTTGTCGAACTCGAACTCCTTCTTTTGATCCTCGGAGGGCGCCGCCGCAATGACCTCCTTGACCTTGAGCTCCTTCATGTTGTCGACGAGCTGCTTCACGTTCGCCTGGTTCGCCGAAGCGACCACGGGCTTCGTGACCTCCCACTTCGCGTCGGGGCCGGTGCCCTTCTTCTCGAGGACGGTCTCGCCCTTCTCGGCGTTCATGATGCTGATCTTGTCGATGTCGTCGGAGGCCTTGATTTCAGGCAGATCCGCCGACGTAGTCGTCGTGGCGCTGCCCTTCGTCGCGTCGTCCTTCGACACCTTGTAGACGGCGCCGCCGAGAGCAGCGAGCACCACCACACCAATCCAGAGCTGGGTCGAGCGTTCCATGGTTCGAATTGCCTCTACGTGATCAGGCCAAAGACACGTTTTCGCGCGACGAGATCCGGCGGCGCCAGAGGAGCACACCGAACAGAGCGAAGAGAATCGGCAGACCGAGAATGAGGCTGCCCTCGACCCAGTGCTGCGTGTTCTTGCGCTCCTTCTTCATGACGTCGTCCTGCTTCTTGAGCTGGTCCTCGGTCATGTCGTCGAAGTTGGGCTTCGAGACGTCGCCGTAAGCCAGACCGGGCTCCTGGAGGATCTTCGCCGAGACGGCGAGGAGGTCCACGTCGCCGGTAACCCAGTCGAGCATGTTCTTGAAGACGAGGATGGTGTTGGTCAGGATCTGCTGCGCGTACGGCATGGCGAGCTGCTGGAGCATCTCGTCGCCGCCGCCGTTCGGCATCATCTGAGCCATCTGTCCCTGCATCTCGGGGCCGTTGCCGGCGCGAGCGAAGGGGTTCGCGAAGAACTGCGACGACGAGATGACGAGGACGCGCGCGGTCCCGGCCGCGACGGCAGGAGTCTCGACGCCCATCTTGTCGCCGGCGGGGAAGGCCGTGTGGAGCTTGCCCTCGATCTCGGCGGCGATGTTGAACTGGCTGAACTCGCCCTTGGGACGCCACTGGCGCATCGGCTTCATGTCGATGGTGTCGCCGGTCTCGCGCAGGGCCTTCGGCGTGGTGCGCGCGAGGACCTTGAACTTGGCGGGGTCGGTGACCTCGGGCTGCTTGTCGCGATGAAGGACGAGCGACGAGGGGAACGGAAACGGAACCTGTGTGATCCGGAAGAACGACGCGAAGCCCGTGTCGAGCAGCTGCTCGTCGCCGGTGAAGCGGAAGTCGTCGCGGACGTCGTGCAGCGGCGGGAAGCGCATCGTCTGCGGTCCGCCCTGCGTGAACACGTTGACGCGGAAGGGACGACCGAACTCGAGCAGCGCGTCTTTCCGCATCTCGATGCCGTAGCCGTCGAGGAGCTTGTCGAGGTTGTGCGTGGAGAGCGAGCCGTTCATCGTGGCGTCGCTCGCCTTCACGTTCACCGCGCTGGCGATGACCGCGAGGCTCTTGCCGCGCATGACGAACTGGTCGATGCGGCGCAGCTCCTTCTCGGTGATGTCCTTCGCCGGCTGCGTGATGATCATGCCGTCGAGCGACTCGTCGACCTCGGCGTCGCCGTTCTTCAGGTCGACGTCGACGAACTGATAGAACGGGAAGTACTGCGTGACGATGCCCTGGAGCGTCGGCTTCTGACCCGAGCTCGCGGGGACGAGGTTCGCGTCGGAGAGCTTCATCTCGTCGTGACCGGTCAAGAGACCGATCTTGTGCTTCAGGTTGTCGCCCTTGTCGCGGACCTCACGAATCTTGTTCGTGATCCAGAACTCCATGCCCGTGTTGTTGTCGGGCGAGAGCACCTTGATGGTGTCGCGCTCGGCGCCGTAGTTGAGGACGAGGCCCATGTAGCCCTTGGCGAACTCCGCCTTGTCCTCGGTGTCGGAGCCTTCACCGAACTGGATCTCCTGGAGCCCGGCCTCCTTGGCCTTCTTCTTTTGCTCCTCGTCCTTCGCCTCGATGATGACGTAGTCGAATTTGCCCTTGCTCGACTCCTTGTACTGCTGGAGCAGATCGCGGAGGTCGCGCACGAACGCGTCGAGCTTGGGGAGGCCCTTGGTGACATAGGCCTCGACCTTCATGTCGCCCTTCATGGACTGCAGGAGTCGACCGGAGCCCGCCGACAGCGTGTAGCGCTGCGCGTTGGTCGTGTCCTTGCGGAAGTACATGAAGTAGCTGAGCGCGTTCACGCCCACGAGGATGAGAGCGATGACGAGGACGAGAGCTCCGCTCTCGGTCGCCGCCTTCTTCTTACGTTCCATAGCCATTTTTCAGCTCCACTTCCGGCTCTCGAGAGAGCGGAAGGCGACCACGAGGCCGAGCGTCGTGAGGGAAAGGAAGTAGATGACCGCGCGCGAGTCCACGAGGCCACGCGCGAACGGCTCGAAGCGGCTCTGCAGGCTGATGAACGAGATCGCGTCGCCAGGCCAGCCCTGGAGGAACTCGACGATCGTGACCGAGCCGAGCGCGTAGAGGATGATCAGCGTGAGCATGGTCGCGAAGAACGAGAGGATCTGGCTCTCGGTGAACGACGACCACATGACGCCGATAGCGGTGCCTGCTGCGGACAGCAGGAAGAGGCCCAGCATGCCCACCCAGAACGGGCTCCAGTCGAGCTCGCCGAGGTGCCAGAACGGAGCGCGCGTGAACATCACCAGCGGGAACGCGGCGATGAGCGCGATCTGCAGCGTGACCATCGCGAGCGCGCCGAAGAACTTGCCGAGGATGACCTCGCTGTCCTTCACCGGCATCGTGATGAGGAGCTCGATGGTGCCGACGCGCTTCTCGTCGGAGAGCGTGCGCATCGTGAAGAGCGGGATGGTCAGAAAGCAGAGGCCGCCCGGCACGGTGTCGAACACGCGCTGCATCGAGGCGCGGTCGATCTGCCAGAAGCCGCCCTTGTAGAAGAAGAACCAGAGCCCGAAGAGCACGAGGCTCGCGGCGATGACGATGTAGGTGATCGGCGAGTTGAGATTCGCGCCGATCTCGCGCTTGGCGAGCGTCCACACCATGCTCGCCGAGCTGGGGCGGTTGACGACCACCTTCTCGGTGCTGCTCGCCGACGCGTCGAACGTGGCGCGTGCCGGCTTCGCGCCGGACGAGCCGTTCGACTCTTCGCCGTCGTCGTCGTCGTCGTCTTCGTCGCCTTCGTCCTCGTCGTCACGCGCCGCAGCGCGGTTCTTCTCGGCGGCTTCTTCGGCGGCAAGAAGCTTCTTCTTGCTGTCCTTCTCGACAGTCTCGCTGCTCATCGCTTGCCCCGTTTCGCGTCGGCGGGCGCTTCGTCCGCGTCGTCGTCGTCGTCTTCTTCTTCGTCGTCTTCTTCGTCGTCTTCTTCGTCCTCGTCAGCCGCGCCGCGCGTCTCGCTGACGGGGCCGACCTGGCGATTGCGGCGCTCGTCGCCGATGGTGAGCTGACGGAAGACGTCCTCGAGGGTCTGCGTATCGCGGTGCAGCTCGAGGAGGACCCAACCCTTGTCCGCGATGAGGCGGAAGATGTCCGCGCGGATGTCCTGGTTGTCCTCGCCGTCGATCGCGTACGCATGTGCGCGGTCGTCGGTGGGGAGCTCGGCGACCTTCTTCACGCCGCGGAGGTTGCCGAGGGCAGCCTCGACCTCGGACTGCTTCGGAAGCGGGCCGCTGCCGCGGTACGGCGACGTGCCGACCGACTCCTGGACGGAGACGACGTAGCGAACGCGACCGCTCTTGGCGCGGATCTCGTCGAGCGCGCCGTCGGCGACGACGCGACCACGCGATACGATGATGGCGCGGGCGCAGGCGCTCTCGACCTCCTTGAGGTTGTGCGTCGAGAGGAGGACCGTGCGGTCCTTGCCAATCTGCTTCAGGTAGTTGAGGAACTCCGACTTCTCGTTCGGGTCGAGGTCGCTCGTCGGCTCGTCGAGGATGAGGATCGGCGGATCGTGGATGAGCGCCTGGGCGAGCCCGACGCGCTGGCGATAGCCGTGCGAGAGGTGCCGGATCTCCTTGGAGAGCGACTGCGCGAGACCGCAGACCTCGACGACGTTGCGGGCGCGCCGCTTGAACGTCGAGTGGTCGATGTTGCGGACCTGCGCGGCAAAGCGCAGGTACTCGTAGACCGTCATCTCGAGGTAAAGCGGCGCGCGCTGCGGGAGGTACCCGAGGCTCGAGCGCACCGCGAGCGTGTCATCGAACACGTCCTGACCGCGGACCTTCGCCGTGCCGGAGGTCGGCGCGATGAAGCACGTCAGGATGCGCATCGTGGTCGACTTGCCGGCCCCGTTGGGACCCAGGAAGCCGACGACTTCGCCGCGGCGAACCTCGAAGCTCACGTCGTCGAGGGCGCGAAAGGAGCCGTACCTCTTGGTAAGGCCGTTCGCGTAGATCATCACGTCGGTGGACATCCAACCTCCGAAAGAGCGCTAGAGAAGGCAGGGCTCGGACACGTCGTAGGAGAGAGAGAAGAAGCCCCAACCACGCGACTCCAGGGAGCCGTCGCCGCGCGGAACGAGCTACCTACCGGATTTCTTCCCGTGGCCCAAGTCCCGAGCCGTCCGTGACGAGGGCTTTTGGCGGGAGGGCTGGCTGACGAACCCGTAAGGTGCGCTCGAAACCGGCCTAAACCGACGTAAACCCAGGGCCCAGGCGCGGTTCGGGCGGCATCCGAAATCGCCCGAATTCGATGTCAACCGAGCGACGACCGCAGGTACGGCGCGTGCAGCGACGTCTGCTCATGCACGCTGTCCTCTCCAAACTGTTGCTCCGTGGGCCCAAGTCGACGCTCCGCGGTGTGGGTAACGAGCGCCAGCAGACCGCCGGCTCGGGGGTTTACCGGCCCATCAGCTGCCCGCCGCCGGCCCTCTCGTCCGCGCCTCCGGCTATGCGATACAGCTACGTAGCGCCGCGGCGCAGCAAGACCCTCTCGCTGCCGGCGCCGATGCCGACCGAGCGTCAGGGCGACGTATGGCTGGACGAATGCGACCTCATGGACGACACCCTCTGAGAACGGCGCGTCCTCGGCAGTGGACGCGCCGGCAACACGAGTGTCCACCGGTTCACTTCGGGCGGATCGCCGGACCGACCGGCGTCGGGGAGGTCAGAGCACCGGGGGCAGTGTGAGCTTCGGAGCGCTGACGCCGAGCGCCTTGGGCGGGACCGAGAGGTCGGTCGCGGCGACCTGGACGTCGGCGCCCTTGTTGTTCTGGACCACGATCTTGAGGCCCGCCGCGCCGGTACCGGCTGTCCCGACTGCGCCGCTCACGATGATGATCCCGCTGACGATGATGATCCCGCGCTCGCCGCCGTCGATTACGCCCGCCGCGCGGGCGTTCGTCTCGAGGCTGGTGCCTTCCACCTTGAAGTCGCCGGAGCCCGCGTAGACGCCGAAGCCGTCGCCGACGGACTCGGTGCTCTCGAGGTTCGTGACCACGGGCGCGCCGATGGTGTCGGCGATGCGGCCGCTGACGATGATGATGCCGTGCGCCTCGACGGCGCCAACGCCGACGATCTTGTTCTTGGTGATGCGCGAGCCTTCGATGCGGACGGCGGGCGCCGCGAGCGTGCCGTTCACGCGCTGCACCCAGATCCCGCGCTCGCCGTTCTCGTTGACGTCGACGTTCTTGATGGACGCCGTGGTCGTGGCGCCGTCCACGAGCACGCCCACGCCGGCGTTCTTCTCGACGGTGACGTTCTCGAGGTCCAGCTTCGCGCCGTCCTGCGCGATCACGCCCGCCGCCGCGGCGAGGCCGCTGCCGGCGTGGTTCGAGCTCGAGCCACCCTTCCACGCGACGTGCGCGCCCGACACCCAGAGACCGAGCGTGCTTTTGCCGAGCGTGACGTCGTTCAACGTGACGGAGCCGGATGCGCAGCTGACGTTCGCGGCTGCGGCGTCACGGCAGAGGACGGCCAGGGCGGCGTTCTTCGCGCCGGTGACGTTGACGCCCGCGACGAGCGCGTTCGCGCCGCGGACCGCGACGCCGACGCCCGCGGCGTCGACCACGTCGACCAGCGCGAGCTTCGCGCCTTCGCGGAGCGTGACGGCCGGCTCCTGTGCCGTGCCACCGGTGATCGTGGCACGCGCGCCGCTCTGTGCCACGAGAGCTGCGCCCGCCGGGACCGTGAAGGGGCCCGCGTAGCTGCCGGCCGCCAGGGCGACGCAGGTGCCGGCCGTCGCGCCGGCGAGGGCGGTGCGGGCGGCGGCGGCGTCGCTGGCGTTCGTGCTGGAGGCGCAGGTCACGCCGAGCGCGCCGGCGCCGGGGCCCATCGAATCCGTACTGCTGCTGCACCCGGTACAGCCGCCGGCGGCGACCGCGGCGTTGAGCAGCGCGAGGGCGGCCAGCGGAAAGGAGCGAGACAAGGTCATGGCAGGCCCATCCTACGCGTCGATCGTGGCATTGCTTCCCTGACCGAAGCGACGAGCAACGGTCTCGGCGGTGTTGGCCTGCCCAATCTGGCGCAGGATGACACACGCGGCCTCCTTGTGATGGCGCGCCTTTTCGAAGGCGGTGCGGTCGCGATCGCGATGGAGCTTCGCGAGCCAGACGTCCATCGCCGCGGCGTGCGCCATCGCGAGGAAGCTCGGCGTCTTGGAGCGCTCGCCGTGCGCGATGGCCACGGGGATGCGCCCGATGGCGGCGTCGATCGCGCCGCGTGCGAGCTCCACCTCGACGAGCGCGCGTGAGCTGTCGGCGAGCACGTCGAGGTAGCCGCCCTCCTCGCCGAGGCGACACGCGATCTCGAGATGCTGCGCCGCGAGCTCGTGCTCGCCCAGCACGAGCTTCACCTGCCCGAGGTTGGAGTGGCCGACGGCTTCGCGCGCCGTCCAGCGTGCCTTCTTCGCGGCCGCGAGCGCGCGCTCGTAATAGACCGAGGCCGCCGCGTGATCCCCGCGCGTGTACGCGACGCCGCCGAGGTTCACGAGGCCATCGGGCATGCCGTGCGTGTCACCGGCTAGCTCGCTCAGCTCGAGGGAAGCCTTGAACGCCTCCTCGGCGCTCGCGAGCTCACCGCCGAAGAAGAAGATCGATCCCTCGGCGTCCTTGAGGCGCGCCATGGCCACGTACCAGGACGCGTCACGCATGTGGAGCAACGTGCCGATGCGGAGGCCCTCCTCGACGTCCTTCCTGGCGAGCTCGCGATCGCCCTTCGTCGCGAGCTGGAACGCGCGGGCCCCGTAGACGCGCATCTGCAGCACGCTCGGCGCCGCCTGAGCGCGGCACAGCTCGACGGCGCGCGACAGCGTGTCGATCGACTCGACGATGCGTCCGTACTCCTTGAGCACCGAGCCGCGCTCGAGCAGCACCCACGCGTGGACCGCGTCGTCCTCGGCGACTCCCGCGGCGCGAAAATCCGCCTCTGCGCCGTCGAGTGATCGCAGGGCCTCCTCGAAGCGACCCGTGCGGCTCTCCGCGACGGCGCGCTCGCGAAGGACGCCGGCGCGCGCGATGCGCTCGTCGTTCGAGGTCTCGGCATTCCAGAGCGACGCGACGCGATCGAAGAACCCGACCGCCTCCGGATATGCGCAGACGCTCACCGCGTGGCGCGCGGCATTGAGATAGAGCCGGCGCGCACGAGGCTTGTCTCCCGCTGCCTCGAGATGCGCGGCGAGGTTCGCGTGCCCGCCCTCCCAGAGCTCGCCGCGCGCGGTCAGCCAGTCCGCGACCTTGCGATGCGCGGCGATCGACTGCGCGCGCGGCACCAGCTCGTAGGAGGCATCGCACAGCGCTTGCGTCGCGAACGAGAGCTCGCGCTCGCCCGACACGCTCGACGACGGCTGCGGCTTGATCAGCTCGCGCGCACGCAAAGTGTCGAGGCTCGCCGCCAGCTCGTCGGCGGAGAGCTCGTGCGGCAGCACCGCCCGCAGCGCACCGACCCAGAAGACACGACCGATGACCGAGGCCATCTTCAGGATCTCCTTGTGCGCCGGCAGAAGGCCGTCGAGCCGCGCCTGGAGGACGCCGCGCACGGTGTCCGGGAGATCGAGCTTCGCCGATCGATTCTTGTCCCATTTTATGGGCACATGGTGCTCGTCGACGGCGAGCGCGCCGCGGTCGACGAGCAGGCGCACGAGCTCCTTGCACATCTCCGGGTTGCCCTCGGCGCGCCGGATGATCTCGCGCTTCACGTCGCGAGGGAAGCTCGGCACCTGACGGAAGAGATCGTCGAGGAAGCGCTCCATCACCTCCTCGCTGAACGGCTGCAGCTCGATCTTGGTGCGGATGTCCGAGCCGGTCATCCACGGCGGGACCTGCTCGGTGGCCTCGGGACGTGCGGAGATGACGAGGAACACGCGCTCGCGACGAAGCGCCCTTATCAAGTACTGGAGCAGATCGAGCGAGCCTTGATCGCTCCACTGCACCTGCTCGACGAGCATCACCACCGGCTTCTGTCGCGCGAGCCGGCGGATCCAGTCGCTGAAGGCGGAGACGGTGCGCGTGGCGTCCGTGGAGATCTCTGTCTCGAGCAGCGGCGCGACCGGCGTGGGCGCGACGAGATCGGCGAGCAGTCGGCCGGCCTCGCGACCGTCCTCGACCTCGTTGCCCGTCCACGCCATGGCCACGGCGTCGACCACGCGGCCACGCACCGCCTCCGGTGACTCGTCGACGCGAACGTTGAAGCGAGCGCGCAGCATCTTGCCGACGAACCCGAGCGGCGCGCCGGCGATGAGGCGCGTCGCATGAAGCACGTGAGGCGCGGGATCTCGCGCGCCGAGCGCGATGCGGAGCTGCTTGAGGAGGTGGCCCTTGCCGAGGCCCATCTCGCCGACGACCTCCGCCACGCGCAGCGTGCCGCTGTCGGTGGCACCGGCCTGCGACGCCTCGTAGAGCCGGAGGAGCAGTTCGAGCTCCTTGTGCCGCGCGAAGAACGGCGTCCCCGACGCGCTCCGCAGCCGCACCGAGCTCGCGGCGTCGTCGTCGCGCTCGCGCGCGACGCGGAACATGAGCACCGGCTCGGAGACGCCCTTCACCTGCACCGGCGGGACGCTGTCGACCTCGAAGCGATCGTGCACGAGCCGCTCGGTGGCAGCGCCGACGAGCACGTCGCCGGGCGACGCCGCGCTCTGGATGCTGCTCGCGACGTTGACTGTCGCGCCCATGATGTCCGCGCTGGCGCGATTGCCCGCGCCCACGGTCCCCACCATCACGAGGCCGGTGTTGATCCCGACGCGCAGCGCGAGCTCGTGGTTCCGCTCGCGCGCGATCTCGCGGACGCGCGTGGTCATCGCGAGCGCGGCGCGAACCGCCCGCGACGCGTCGTCCTCGTGCGTGGTGGGAACACCGAAGACAGCCACGACGCCGTCGCCGATGTACTTCATCACCGTGCCGCCTTCGCGCTCGACCTCGCGCGAGAGCGGCTCGAAGAACGCGTTCGCCAGCTCGCGCACCTCGTCCGGCTCGAGGTCGTTCGACATCGCGCTGAACCCGACGATGTCCGCGAAGACGACGGTCGCGAGCTTCCGCTCCTCGGCCCAGCGGCCGCTGCCGATCGCCGACGCGGGAGGCTGCGAGCCGAGGCCGAGACCGAGGCCGAGGCTGACCGGCGGCTCGGAGCCGTGCATCGCGGGTGACGCCGCCGATGCGGCCGGCACGGACGTTCGATACTGGCGCTGCCGATCGGGAAACGCCGAGCGAAGCGCCTGCTGCATGGCACGCGCGCTCGGCCAGCGATCACCCTTGTCGAACGAGAGCGCGCGATCGACGATCTCGACGAGCGACTTGGGAGCATCGGGGGCGACCGCGCCGAGCGACTTCGCTTGCGCGGTGGCGGCGGCGATCACCACCTCCATGTGCGTCTTCGCGTCGTGCACGATCCGCCCGGAAAGAAGAGCGAAAAGCGTCGCGCCCACCGCCCAGAGATCGCTCAGCGCGTCGACCTCCTCGGTGCGTCCGAGGGCCTGCTCCGGCGGCATGAACGCGGGCGTTCCAATGGTGACCCCGGTGCGCGTGCGGAGATGCGGGACCTGCGTGCCGCCTTCCGCTGCGGCTGCGCCTGCGTCGTCGAGCTCGTCACCCAGCGTCACGGCGCGGAGACGCGCGATCCCGAAGTCGAGGACCTTGGCGACGTTCTCCCTCGTGAGGAACACGTTCTCGGGCTTGATGTCGCGATGCACGATGCCGCTCGCGTGCGCGGCGGCGAGCACGTCGAGCAAGCCGTCGGCGATGGTGAGCGCGTCCTCGAGCGGCAGCCGGCCGCCGAGCCTCCGCGCGCGAGCCTCGGCGGTCTCGCCTTCGAGGAGCTCCATCACCAGGAACGCCGCGCCGTCCTCGGTCTCGTCGTCGTCGAGCACGCGGACCACACCGGGATGGTTCACGGCGTTGGCGACATAGCCTTCGCGCGCGAACCGCGCGCGGATGTCGCCGAGCATCGAGAGCTGCGGATGGAGGATCTTGAGCGCGACGCGGCTGCCGTTGCGGTGCGTCGCCGCGTACACCGCGCCCATGCCGCCGACGCCGAGCAGCTTGTCGACGCGCCATTTACCCTTGATCCGCGTGCCGACGCGCGACTGCGCGACGTCGCTGACGCTGAGATGGATCTTCGACATGCGACGGTCAAACATACCCCCGTGCGCGCGCATGGCCGCACGAAAGACTGGCGAATGGCCGAGGTCTTGCTTACAGAAGGGCACCACCACATGCCTACCAAGCGCCGCCTCCAGCCGTTCGCCTGTGCAGCCCTCTTCGTCGTCTGCGTGACGAGCTTCGTCGCATGCAGCAGCACGACGACGGGAACCGGCACGCCCACCGGCGGCAAGAAGGGCCTGTTCGGCGGCGGCGGCGGCACCGGCGGAACGAGCGGCACCAGCGGAACGAGCGGCACCATGGACGCCACCGCCGGCAACCCCGGCAGCGGCGGAGCGGCGGGCGGCGGAAGCACCAGCATCCCCACGTCGTGCGCGTCCGACGTGGCCGACGATTCGTGCGTCACATGCCTCAAGCAAGCATGCTGCTCGCAGACGACGACCTGCGGTCACAGCGCCGAGTGCAACGCGATTTTCGAGTGCGCGAGCACGTGCGCCACCAGCGATCAGGCGTGCACGAACGCCTGCATCACGGCACATCCCGGGGGCCAGGCCGCGGTGAGGGACTTCGCGAACTGCGAGCAGCAGTTCTGCGCTGCGAACTGCGGCGGCTGAAGCTGCGGCGGCCGAGCGTCGGCCGTCAGGCCTGGCCGGTCTTGCTCTTCGACAGCATCTGCATCGTGGCGGCTGGCGGCGGCTGCGACGCCGTCGTCGGGGGCGCAGCGAGCGGCGACGTCGCCACGGCGCCGTGATGGAGGCTGCGCGACGACTCCTCGGCCTGCGTGTGGACGAAGGCGTTCAGCTCGTCGCTGACGCGGCGCAGGTACTGCTGCTTCACATGAAAGGGCAGGAATGCGCTCTTGAAGCCGCTGAGGATCACCTGCTTGAGATCGTCGAAGGTAAAACCCATCTCGGTGTGACAGAGCCAGAGCTCCTTCGACACCGTGGTGTTCGTGACGAGCCGGTTGTCGGTGTTGACCGTCACGCGCAGGCCGAGGTTTTTGTAGAGCTTGATGGGGTGGCTCGCGAGATCGCGGATGGCGCCCGTCTGCACGTTCGACGACGGGCAGCACTCGAGGGCGATGCGGTGGTCGTTGACGTAGTGGAGGAGGTCGCCGTCCTCCCGCAATCGGCAGCCGTGGCCGATGCGGTGCGCGCCGCAGACGTGGATCGCCTGGTGTATCGACTCGGGGCCGTAGGCCTCGCCGGCGTGGATGGTGACGTTGATGTTGTTGTCGCGAACGAGCTGAAAAGCAGCCTTGTGATGCTTGGCCGGGTGATCGTACTCGGCGCCCGCGAGGTCGAAGCCGACCACGCCGCGGTTCTTGTACGCGACGGCGAGCTCGGCCATCTCGAGTGAGCTCTCGGCCGAGACGTTACGGATCCCGCAGAGGATGACGTTCGACTCGATGCCGTACTTGTCTTGCGCGGAGCGGAGGCCTTCGAGCACCGCCTCGACGACGGTGGTGAGCGGCAGCCCGCGACGCGTGTGGAGCATCGGCGAGTAGCGGACCTCCATGTAGCGGACGTTCTCCTTCGCGGCATCCTCGGCCAGCTCGTAGGCGGCGCGGGTGAGGGCATCGGCGGTCTGGAGGACGCGCAACGTGACGTCGAAGGCCTTCAGGTACTCGACGAGCGATCCGCAGTTCTCGCCGAGGTTCATGGCCTTCTTGAGGCCGTCCTCGTCCTTCGCGGGGAGCTCGACACGCTGTTTTTCCGCGAGATCGAGGATGGTCTTCAGCCGGAGCGAGCCGTCGAGGTGGACGTGCAGGTCGGTCTTGGGAAGCTTCTCGATGACCTCGAGCGGAATCGTGTGCGGCATGCCGCTAGATATCACGTGCCTCAGGCCTCCGCGAGCTGGCGCGTCAGCCAGGCCTCCAGGCGCAGCATCGCGTCGGAGATCTCCTTCGCAGAGTCCTCGTGCGCGCTCATCTCGACGCCGACCCGCACGTAGACGAGCCAGCCGTCACCGTCGGGCAGGAGGTCGTAGACCACCTGGAGGTGGTCGGCGGCCACTACCGTGCTCCAGGAGAAGACGCCCTTCGCCTCGAGCGGCTTCGGGTTGTGGAGGGCGAGGTGCAGCCCGCCGTCGGCGGTCTGAGCGAGCCGCGCCGCGACCGGCATGCGGACCGCGACGTTGCCGAACGGCCCGCGAGCATGACCCGTGCACAAGGCACGAGCTTCGCCTTGCGGAACGATCTCGTCGCAGGCGCCGGACGGCGCGAAGCCCGCGGGCGCATGGGCCAGCGCTTGCAGCCGAGCGAGCTGCTGCGGCCCTTCGCTCCTCGCGATCTTGCGGATGATGACCGCCGCCGACTGCGGGCTCCCGAGGCCGAGCTCGCGAAAACGGCGGCGGTCCTCGGTGGTGAGCGTGCCCTCGGCGGTGGAGCGCCGGATGTACCCGCCGTGGTCGAGACCGGGGACCGCTGCGAGCGCCTCGTTCGCGCCGGTCCGCGGATCGACGCCCACGAGCGCGACCGTGAGGAGCGCGAGCGCGGCGACCGCAGGACGAAGACTACGAACGAGAGCTGAGCAACGCGACAATCGAGACCTCCTCGAGGGCGCGGCGTGCGAGCCGCGTCGACCATGGGATGCCTGTCCGACGGCGCTCGTTCACGCGCACCTCGGAACGTCCGCTCTCTTACGGAATCTTCACGTTCTTCGCGTCGGCGTTGTCGGGGTCGAGCTTGATCGCCTCGTCGAGATGCTTCTTCGCGTCGGCGTTGCGCTTGAGCGTGACGAGCTCTTGCGCGAGGAGCGCGTGCGCGGTCGCCTTCTCGGGCGGCTTGCTCTGACAGAGAAGCGCGGACTCGAGCTCGTAGGCAGCCGTGTCGTGCGCGTTCTGCATGGAGAGCGCGCGCGCGTAGAGCGTGTGCGTCTGCGCCCCGAGCACATCGACGAAGATGGCGCTCTCACCGATGCGCCGCGCGTCCTCCCAGCGCTTCGCCGCGACGAGCTTCTCGAGGAGGAGTCGCCACACCTTGCGATCGTGTTGCTCGAGCTGCGCCAGCTTCTCGAGCGCGGCGAGCGCGTCGCCCTCGCGCTTCTGCTGGTTGGCGAGCTCGAAGAGTCCCTTGAGCGGCTCGCTCTGGCTGGGATCGAAGCGATACGCGGCCTCGAAGTGGAAGCGCATCGCGACGTCGTTCTTCTGCTCCTCGGCGATGTCGGCGAGCATCGCGTGGACGACGTAGCCGTCGTTGCCGTTGCTGCGCATCGTGTCGAGGTGCTTCCGCGACGTCTCGAGGTCCTTGTCACCGCGCGCGAGCTGCGCAGCGACGTAATGAGCGTCGGCGTTCTTCGGTTCGAGCGTGAGCGCGGTGTCGATCTCCGTCTTCGCCTCCTTCGCCTTGCGGGTCCGGACCAGCGCCAGGGCCAGCTCGATGTGCGCCTTCGCGCTGGTCGGTGCACTCTGCACGTTCTTCTTCGCCTCGTCGAGGTCCTTGCCCTTGAGCGTGAAGAGGTACTGGCTCTTGTAACGAGAGAGCCTGGCGAGCTGCCACTGGCGATAGCCGGCGTCGTATTCGGCGGCGCTGGTGCCGAACGCGCCCTTGAGGACCTCGGGCGTCTTCTTGCCCTGGCCCCACAGCTTCAGCGCCTCGACCACCTTCGGCATGCCGAAACGCTCTACCGTCCAGATCAGCATCTGGCTCGCGGCGTAGTACGCGACGGTGACGTCGCTCGCGTCGGTGGCGTGGGTGAACGCGCGGTTCATGTCGACCGCGCCCGGCAGCTTGCCGCTGACGATCGCCTGATAGAGCTCGGGATCGAGCTCGCGCGCCCACTCGGGGCGCCGCGCGATGGTCTCGTACTCCGACAGGCCCTCGGTGAACCAGCGCGGCACGTGGTTCTTCGAGAGCTGGATGGCGAACACGTGCCCCAGCTCGTGCCAAAGCACGTTGCCGTAGTTGAAGGGCTCGGCCTTGGGGCTGATGGCAGCGACCACGCGTCCGAAACAGACGCCCTGGATGCCGATATTCGGTAGACCGCTCGTGCGCACGCTGAAGGTCTGGCGCGAGCCGTACATCTCGATTTGCACCGGGACGCTCGGCACGTAGCCGTAGCGCGCCTTCATCGAGCCGAAGGCCTCGCCAAGCATGCGCGGGACGTAACGCTCCATGACCGGACGCTCGTCCTTGGCGTAGCGGACCTTGAACACGCCGTCGGCCACCGTCTCGTACTCGGTCGGGATGTCCTTCTCGTACATGTTGAGCGTGTTGAAGACGCGGACGTTGAAGTGGTCCTTGCTCCACGCCTTCTGGATGCTCGCCATGCCCGCGGTCTCGTCGCCGCCGCGCATCTCGGTGAGACCGAGCTCGGCCCACGCCTTGCCGTCGTCGGGATCGAGCTTGGTCGCTTCCTTCATCATCGCCACGATGTCGTCGTAGCGATGCTCCCACTCCGCGTACTCGCCGATGATGCCGTAGAGCCTGGAAAACTGAGGGTTTCGTGCGAGGACCTCCTTCTTCGCGGCCTCGAAGCCGCGCGGGTCGTCGTCGAGGAAACGTGATGCGGCCTTCAGGCTGAGGAGCTCGAGATCGTTGGGATCGACGGCGAGGCCCTCGGCGATGGCCTTCTCGGCGCCGGCGATGTCCATGTCGCGGAGGGCGACGCCCGCACGCACCGCGAGCGCGCCGGTGTGCTTCGGGTTGACCGCGAGGGCTTGCTTGACGAGCTTCTCGGCCTCGTCGAAGTCGAGGCTCTGATCGAGCTTCACGCGCGCGAGCATGACGATGGCGTCGGCGCGCTTGGGCGCGACGGCGAGCGCGTCCTTCAGCTCCTCCTCGGCGTGACCGGCGTCGTACTTGTCGAGGAAGAGCTCGGCGGCCCACAGCAGCGTCTCGACGCGCTTCTTGTCGGCGTGCTCGCTCTCCTTGAACGCGGTATTCGCATCCTTCGGGCTGCGCAACAGGAACGCGGCGCGACCGACGTGCGCGTTTCCTTCGGCATCGGCCGACGTGATCGTGCCGTCGTTGTACTCGTCGATGACCTTGTGGAGCGGGTCATCGGCGTCGGCTCGCTTGCCCACGTCGATCAGGTACTCGCCGAGCAAGAGGCGCGCGCGCCGCACATCCGCGCCCTTCGCGGTGGACGGAGTGACGCCGGCGAGGAGCTTGATGGCCTCGGCCTTCTTGCCGGTCGCGGCGAGCACCTCGGCGCGGAGAACGCTCGCCTTCACCTTGTGCGCGGCCGAGGACAGCGCGGCTTGCGCGTGCTTGTCCGCGTCGGCGTACTTTCCCTGCTCGAACGCCGCCTGCGCGAGACCAAGCTTCGCATCGAGCTCGCCCGCGCCCTTCACGGACGCGAGATCGGTCTCCGCCGTCGCGTAGTCGCTGGCGGCGAGCGCGGCGAGGCCGGTGCCTAGGGGGCCCGATGCGACGGCCTTGACCGGTGACGGAGCCGACGCCGACGCCGACGCCGACCCCGACGCCGACGCCGACGGCCTCTGCGCATCCGACGTACCGGAGGCGAGCGCGATGGAGACGGCGAGCGCGAGCGCGAGAGGCGGGGCAAGGCGGCGCATGGTGCGACATGGACCGTAGCGGAACCTCCGCCCTTTGGTCAGCGGAGGATCGCCGGCCGTTGTTAGAGTCGTACGCGCATGACCATCCTCTCGCCGCGCCAGCAAACGGTCGCGTTTCGTCTCGTGGTCTTCGCGCTGGTCGCGGCGGCGGCGATCACGTTCCTTCCGCTGTGGGCGCCGCTCGTCCTCGCGACATGGGTGGCGGTGATGGCGCGGCCGTTGATGCTCAAGGTCGCGAAGGCGACGGGGGGACGACATCGCGCAGCGGGCGCGCTGGTGGTCCTGCTCGTGGTCGCGATCTTCGTGCCCCTCGCCGCATCGGCGGTGTCACTCTCGCGCGGCGCCATCGAGCTCGGCCAGAACTTGATGCAGTCGCACGGCGCGAAGAGCGCGCTCATCGCCATCGTGTCGGGCGGAAACGCGTCGAGCGGCGCCCCCGCGCCGGGCAGCGACGGGATCCTCGAGTCGCCGGCGAAGATCATCGCGCTTCTCCAGGAGCACGGCGCGCAGGCGGCGCAGATCGTCGGCGGCATCGCCGGCGCCGCGACCGAGGCGCTGCTCGCGCTGTTCGTCTTCGTCTACGCGGTCTACGTGTTCCTCGTCGACGGTCCCGGCATGTACGACTGGCTCGAGAAGCATGCGCCTCTCGAGCTCGAGCACACGCGCCGCCTCGTCGCCGCGTTCCTCGAGACGGGGCGCGGGCTGTTCGTGGGCGTCGGCCTGACCGGGCTCGCGCAGGGCGTGGTCGCGACCATCACGTACTTCTCGCTCGGTGTTCCGCGCGCGCTCGTCCTCGGCCTGCTCACGTGCATCGCGTCGCTCATTCCTTCGGTCGGGACGGCGCTCGTCTGGGTTCCCGTCGCCATCGGACTCGCGCTCGCCGGAAAGACGGTGGGGGCGATCATCATGGCCGCGGTCGGCGTCCTCGTGATCGGCACCGTCGACAACCTGATGCGTCCGGTCTTCGCCCGCTTCGGGAGCCTGGAGCTCTCGACGTTCGTGCTCCTCACGTCGATCTTCGGCGGTCTCGCCATCTTCGGCGCGTGGGGATTCATCCTGGGGCCGCTCTTCGCTCGCCTCGCAAAAGAGGCGCTGATCATGGCCCGCATCGATCGCCTCCATGACAAGCGCCACGAGCTGGACGAGGCCGCAGCAGCCGCCGGGGCAGCAGCTGCACATCCGGATTGAACCGCGTCGCCGAGCCTGTACGGAGCCCCCGATTCACCGTAAGCTCGCGGGTCGATGACCTTGCCGGCTGTCGGCGATCTTCTCGCCGGCAAATACAGGATCGTGAAGCTGCTCGGAAAGGGCGGCATGGGGGTCGTCTTCCTCGCGAAGCACGAGATCTTGCGGCAGCACGTGGCCATCAAGATGGTGCTGCCCGAGGTGGCCCTCGATCCGGTGTTCGTCGCGCGCTTCATGAACGAGGCGCGCGCAGCCGCCGGTATCCGCAACGAGCACGTCGCGCAGGTCCTCGACGTGGCGAGCCTCGAGAGCGGCGCGCCGTACATGGTGCTCGAGTACCTCGAGGGGCATGATCTCTCCGACATCCTCGCGGACACCGAGGGCCACCTCGCCATCGAGACCAGCGTGGACTGGATGCTCGAGGCCCTCGAGGCGGTGGCGCAGGCGCACCAGCTCGGCATCGTCCATCGCGACCTCAAGCCTGCGAACCTTTTCCTCGCGACACGGCAAGACGGCTCTCGCGTCATCAAGGTGCTCGACTTCGGGATCTCGAAGGCGACCAACCCCGGCGACGTGAACGACGTCGCCGTCACGTCGACCCAGGCGCTCCTCGGCTCGCCCGGCTACATGGCGCCCGAGCAGATCCGCAGCTCCAAGAGCGTCGATGCGCGCGCCGACGTGTGGTCGGTGGGCGTCGTCCTCTACAAGCTCCTCACGAAGGTGGAGCCGTTCGTCGGCGACTCGTTCGGAGCGCTGTTTGGCGCTATTTTCTCTGAGGATCCGCTGCGCGTTCGCGAGCGCCGACCCGACGTTCCCGCAGCGCTGGAGGACGTCGTCTTCCGATGCCTCGCGCGCGAGAGAGACCAGCGATACCCGAACGTCGCCGATCTCGCGCGCTCGCTCGCGCCGTTCGCGTCGCCGCAAGGTCGCGCGTCCGTCGAGCGCGTGTGCCGGACCCTCGGGGTGAGCGCGAGCGCCCCCGTGGCACCCGCACCGCCTCCGAACTCGGGCTCGACGTCGCCGTCTGCCCCCGATTTCCCGAAGCCTCCCAAGCTGTCCGAGATCACCGGCGCATCGAACGACGACGCCGTGTCGCTGCTCTCCAAGAGCATGGGCGACGACGGCATGGGTCGCGCTGCGTCCGGGCCGCCTCCGAGTCAGGTCCACACGGTGATGGACGCGAGCTTGAGCGCGGGGCTCTCCGAGCAGGCCCAGCCGCCGAGAGCCCGAGGTCGTGCGACGCTCGTGATCGGCGGCGCGCTCGTCTTCGTCGCGGTCGCCGGCGCTGCCGTCGTCGCGGCTGGCGGCAGCAGCAAGCGCTCGACCGGCACCGATGGCGTGGGCATGGTCGCCTCGACCGACGTTCCCCCGATCGGCTCTGCGCGATCGGCATCGCAGTCGTCGTCGGCGTCGCCATCGGCGAGCGTTGCGGGGGCGCTGCCGAGCGCGGAGCCATCCGGGAGCGCGTCGGGAACGGCGAGCGCGAGCGCCAGCGGCAGCGCCGCCGCGACGGCGGCGAACATGAAGCCTCCTGCGACCGGCGCGACCGGCGCGACCGGCGCCGCCGGCGGTCGGCCGGCGGTGGCCACGACCGCGCCCGGCCTTCGACCGACCATGGCGGCGGCAGCTTCATCGGCGAAGCCCGCGCCTTCCGCGAAGCCCAAGCCGCCCGATGACAGCGTCCTCAGCGGCGGCCGCAACTGATCGACGATCGAGCATCCCGGAGCGTCATGATTCCTTCCCGCATCCGATCCCGCAGCAGCAGCCGCAGCACCAAAGGTGTCGTCTCCGCGCTCGTCCTCTTCGCCGCGCTCTCGGCTGCACGACCTGCGCTCGCGCAGGACGCGGCCATCGCCGAGAACCTCTACCAGGAGGGTCAGACGCTCATGGCCGCCGGCAAGACCGTAGAGGCGTGCGAGAAGTTCGCGGCCAGCCATCGGCTCGATCCGGCGCCGGGCACGGTGCTCAACCTCGCGGCCTGTCACGAGAAGCTCGGCAAGGACGCATCGGCGTGGGCCGAGTACAAGGAGGCGCAGGCCCTGTCTGCGCGTCGCGGCGACAAGCGCCGCGAGGATTACGCCGCGCAGAAGATCGACGCGCTCGAGAAGCACCTGCACCGCGTCGTCGTCGAGATCCTCTCGCCGCTCCCCGACATGAAGGTCATGCTCGACGGCCGGCCGCTCGTCCGCGAAGCATGGGGAACCGGCCTCGCGCTCGACCCCGGACTCCACAAGCTCGAGGTCAGCGCGCCCGGCTACACGACGTGGCGCCGAGAGCTGAACATGGGGCCGAGCTCCGGGACCGATCGCATCGAGGTCCCGAAGCTCGAGAAGGCATCGGATACCGCTGCTGCCGCGGGCCCCGTCACGCCGATGCCGGCGGCGGACCCGAAGCCGGCCACCTCCATCGAGCCCGAGCATCCGGTGTCGACCGGCAGCGCGTCGACGAAGCGGACGGTGGGGTTCGTCGTCGTTGGTGCCGGAGCGCTCTCCCTCGGCGCCGCGCTCGTCTTCGCGCTTCGCACGAAGTCACTCGCCAGCGACCGTGACGGCTTGTGTCCGGCCGGGCAGCCTTGCTTCAAGCAAGCGGCGTTCGATGCCGATGCCGACGCACACGTCGCTCAGCAGTGGATGCTCATCACCGGCGCGGCGGGCGTCGCGCTCGCCGGCGCGGGCGCGTTCCTGATCCTGACGAGCCGAGACGCACCGCCGTCGAGGTCGGCGCAGCGCTTCCTCGTGGTCCCGCACGCCGACGCGACGGGCGCAGGCCTCGCGGCCGTCGGCCGGTTCTAGGGAAGACGGAACGCCGTGAAGGGCATGACCACGGTCTGGCCGCCCTGGCCCGTGAGCGTAACGTTGGCTGCGCCGGCATTGACCGTGATCGAGTTGATGTAGCGAGCGCCTGGCTTCTCGACGAGC
>JAYTOQ010000692.1:0-4215 GCA_043747665.1 Polyangiaceae bacterium
AGCTCGAGGCCGGCGTAGAGGTCCTCGGTGTTCTCGCGCACGATGACGATGTCGGTGCCTTCGAAGCGCGGCTCGATGCCGGGCAGGCTGCGAATGGGCCGGACGTTGGCGTAGAGATCGAGCGCCTGGCGCAGCGTGACGTTGACGGAGCGGAAGCCCTTGCCGATCGGCGTGCCGATCGGCCCCTTGAGCGCGACCTTGTTCCTGCGGATCGAGGCGAGGACCTCGTCGGGCAGCGTGGTACCGCGCTTCTCCGCGACGGCGGCCCCGGCGTTCTCGACCTCCCAGTCTATCTTCACGCCGGAGGCCTCGAGGACGCGGCACGTCGCATCGGCGACCTCCGGTCCGATACCGTCCCCCGGTATGAGCGTGATCGTGTGGGCCATGGGTCCGCGGCAATGTACGCTCAGCGCTCGCAGGGTTCCAGAGATGAAGGCGCCGACATCGCTACGCGTGCAAGCCAACGAGCTCTTGCATCACGTCCTCGAATGGGATGCCGCAGGTCCGGCCGAGCCCGGGCTGGCCGCGCGAACCGTCGTGCTCGTACACGGCTTCATGGACGCGGCCGGCACGTGGGACCTCGTGGCTCCTGCGCTCGCGGCTCGAGGCCTACGCGTCCTTGCGCCCGACATGCGCGGCTTCGGCGAAGGCGCGCGCGCGCCGAAGGGTAGCTACTACCACTTCGTCGACTACGTGTTCGACCTCGCCGACCTCGTCGAGGCGCTGTCCCCTCGCGAGCCGATCGCGCTCGTCGGGCACTCCATGGGCGGAACGATCGCGACGCTCTTCGCGGGGACCTTCCCGGAGCGCGTGCACCGGCTCGCGCTGATCGAGGGCGTCGGCCCGCCCGACAATCCGTTCGAGGTCGGCCCGACGCGCATGCGCGGATGGATCGATCAGGTGCGCCTTGCGCGCGCGCGAGGCGGGCGAGGGACGGGGAGCCCGATGTTCGCGGTGGACGAGGCGCTCCGTCGCCTGGGCGCGAACCACCCGCGCGTCGATCCCGCGGTGCTGGCGCATCGACTGCCTCATCTCGCGGCGGATGCCGGCGCCGGCGACGGACGGGTCGCCTGGCACTACGACGCGCTCCATCGGACCATGGCGCCGATGCCGTTCTTCGCGAAGCTCTTCGTCGAGTTCGCGAGGAAGGTGACGTGCCCGGTGCTGTTCGTCACGGGAGGGCCGACGGGCTATCACCCGCCTGACGAGGCCGAGCGCATCATAGCGTTCGCCGACTGCAAGCACGTCGACCTCCCCGACGCCGGGCACATGGTCCACTGGACGCAGCCCGGATCACTCGCGCCACTGCTGCTCGATCACTTCGGCAGCGCGACCGGGCTACCAGGAAGCAAATCATGATGAATCAGCCTTCATACCATCCGTCCTTGGGGGTGCCGGCAGCACCGCTCCCTCCGAACGCGCTCGCATGTCCGTGGTGCGATTGCCCTGCCGTGCCGAGCCCCGTTGCGCAGAGCTGTGCTGGGTGCCGTCGTCGCTTCACGTTGAGCGCGGGACCTGCGCTCGATGGCTCGGTGATGCCGGCGCCGTACCATCCCGCCGCGATGCGGATCGCGCTGAAGTGGTCGATGGTCGTCACGTACGGCTTCGCGACGCTCGAGCCGCCGGGCATCCACTCGGGCACGCTCGACCCGGTCCTCGCCGTCGCCCCGATCGAGCAGACGTCGATCGCGTACGGCGATGTCGTGTCGATCGCAGTTTGGCGCAAGGTGGCGTGGGGCGACTGCATCGCCGCAACGTTGCTCCTGGTGCCGCTGGCGTTGCTCGCGGCGTGGATCGCGATCCTCGCCGTGACGAAGGCTGGCGGCGTCGCTGCCGTCTCCGCGGCGATCGCGCTTGCTCTGGGCTGCCTCGCGGCATGGTTGTATCGACGCGGCATCGTCGTCGGACGTAGACAAGCGCGCATCGTCGGCCGCTGGGCCTCCGCGCGAGTGCCCTTCGAGACGAGCCCGGCGTTCCACGAAGAGCTGTTCCGCCGTTGCGGCATCGCGCGGCCGCTGGTCCCGTAGACGGCGTCGCGTGCTCGCTACGTGCGCACGCTCACGGCACGCGACGCTTCGCGCGCTTGCGGGGCTCGGTGCGTTCCAGCATGTCGAGGTCGAGGAGATCCTTCGGCCGTCCCGACGCGCGCTTGTTCGCGATGAGCTCCTTGCGTCCGATGACGGGGAGCACGAGCCCGTCGATCTCGACCTCGATGGCACCGGCTTCCACCTGTTTCCAGGTCACCCCGCTGATCCCGGTGAGGATGTCGATGCGGAAGGGCTTTCGTCCGAGCATCCATACGCGATCGGTATCGGTGAACTCCTCCGCTCGCGGGGCCACCGCTTCGAAGCCGAACGAGACGAGCGCCTTCCGTAGCCGCACACCGTTGGCGCGCACCGGCCGGACGAGGACGTCGAGGTCCTCGGTGAACCGCGGCTCAGCGTGCGCAGCGACGGCGAGCGCGCCGATGACCACGAACTCGACGCGTGCTGCGAGAAGCGCTTCGAAGAATCCGCGCCAGTCGGGGGGGAGAGGCGTCACCATGAGCTCCGGTCATCAGTTGAATCGCAGCCAACATCCTCTGGCCGGGGGTGGTCCGTGCGATGTCCTCGCGATCGAGTCGATCGGCTTCCTCGAACGAGCTTGCGACGCGGAGGATTATCTCCATCTCGCAACGAGTGTCGCGCATGTCCCGCCTGACCGCCAGTCGCCAGTCGCGGCGGTCGAGAACGCGATGCGGCGGGCTTGGTGCTCGCCGGGGCCGCTCCAGTTGATGGGCTCGTCGAGGGCGAGCCGCACGCTGAACGCAGTGTCCTTGCCGGTGGTCCAGCGTGTATGGCCCCACTCCGAGTAGTCGAGCGTGCCGGCGGCCAGCGCGAACACCTCGAGCCCTGAGCGAGATGCTTCATCGCGCTTCGCGTCCCGGCGCAACTAACGCACTCCTTTGAACCCCTTCACCACGGCCTCGAGCCGATCGTCCTCGCCGTCTTCGAGCAGACCGACGGCGAGCACGTTGAGCCGATCCGGTTGCGCCAGGAGCTCGGCCATCTCGCGCAACCGCTTCGGCGTCACCGCTTGATTGGCCGCGAGGCGCGCCTCCGGCGTCTCGAAGCGATCGAACAGCAGCCCGCCCGCGTAGAACCCGGCCAGGTCCTCCGGCGAATCGAAGATGGTCTGCATCTCCCACGCGTTGCGACGCTTGGCTTTGTCCACCTCGGCGTCGTCGGGACCGGTCTTCGCGAGCTCGCAGACCATGTCGAGGATCTCGCGGGTCACCACCGAAGTGCGTGCATGTTGCACGCCTGCCATGAAGTCGAGGACGCCGTCGTCCTCGTAGCCATCGAACGAGGCGCCGACGTCGTAGCAGAGCCCCTTCGAATCGCAGATGCGGTGGTAGAGCCGCGTCGACATGCCATCGTCGAGGAGGCGCATCAGCATGTCCATGGCGGGCCGATGCTCGGAGGACTCCGGAACGGCGCGAAAACACACGCGCAGCTCGGTCTGGCTCGAGACGTTCTCGACGATGTCGAGGCGCGGCTTCTTCTGCGTGTGGACCGGCGCCCCGGTCTGCACCACCTCGCCCCTGGGGAGCTTCGAGAACCACTTCTCGGCGAGCTCCATCGCCTCGTCGGCATCGACGGCGCCGGAGAACGCGAGCACGCTGTTCGCCGCATTGTAGTGACGAGCGTGGTGGGCGCGGAGCATCGGCAGATCGAACGATCGGACGCGCTTCTCGTCGCCCGTGATGGTGTAGCCGAGCGGATGCGTTGGGTAGATCAGCGCGCGTGAGAGGTTGTCGGCGTCGACCTGGCGGCCCTCGTCGTCGAGGTCCTCGAGGATCTCCTCGCACACGATGGCCTTCTCGATCTCGATGTCGTTGAACGTCGGCTGGGCGAGCACGTCGCCGAAGAGGCGGCTCGTCTCCGCGACGGACTCGCCGGGCGCGGTCACCGAGAACACGCCGAAGTCGGTCTGCGTCGCTGCGTAGAGGTAGCCGCCCAGGCTCTCGAACGCGTGATTCACGTCATGCGCCGTCTTGAGGGTCGGCGTGCCGCGATAGAGCATGTGCTCGAGGAAATGGCTGAGCCCGTTGGTCGCGGGCGTCTCGAACCGCGAGCCCACGCGTACATAGAGCGCCACGTGCGCTCGATGGAGCTGAGGCTGCGGAGCAACGATGACGCGCAGGCCGTTGCCGAGCGTCCTCTGTGCGAACCC
>JAYTOQ010000693.1:0-3080 GCA_043747665.1 Polyangiaceae bacterium
ACAGCGCATGAGAGCGCTGAAAGTGCTTCCGACGGTCCCCGATACGCAGCCCATCATTCCGAAGAAGCCGGTCGTCGATCCGTCGACGCTCGCCTACAAGGACCTCCTACGCGGCCCGTTCTGGCAACGCATTCCCGCCTACGCCAGCATCACCGAGGAGCAGTTCCTCGACCACAACTGGCAGGCGAAGAACAGCATCACCAGCCCCGCGAAGCTCCTCGCTGCCGTGCAGGAGCTGGTGCCGGCCGCGTTCATCCAGGACGCCGAGCTCGGCTTCAAGCACTCGCCCATGTCGGTGCGCGTCAGCCCGTACTTGCTGAGCTTGATCGACTGGGAGAACCCGTACGAGGATCCGCTCCGCGTCCAGTTCATCCCGATGGGCTCGAAGCTGAAGGCCGATCACCCGAAGCTCGATCTCGACTCGCTGCACGAGCAGGCCGATGCCCCGGTCCCTGGCCTCACCCATCGCTATCAGGACAAGGCGCTCTTCCTCGCGCTCGACACCTGCCCCGTCTACTGCCGCTTCTGCACGCGCAGCTATGCGGTCGGCGTCGACACGGAAGAGGTCGAGAAGGTGAGCCTCAAGGTCTCGAGCGAGCGCTGGGCGCGCGCGTTCGAGTACATCGCCTCGCGTCCCGAGCTCGAGGACATCGTCATCTCCGGCGGCGACGCGTACCAGCTCCGCGCCCAGCAGATCGAGGAGATCGGCGACGCGCTGCTCGCCATCCCCAACGTCCGGCGTATGCGCTTCGCGACGAAGGGCCCGGCGGTCATGCCGCAGAAGCTCCTCACCGATCACGCGTGGACGGACGCCCTCACGCGCGTCGTCGAGAAGGGCCGCAAGCTTCACAAGGAGGTGGTGCTGCACACGCACTTCAACCACCCCAACGAGATCACCGGCATCACCGAAGACGCGATGAACAAGCTCATGGAGCGCGGCATCACCGTGCGCAACCAGAGCGTCCTCCAGCGCGGCGTCAACGACTCGCCCGAGACGATGACCATGCTCGTCAAGCGCATGGGTCACCTCAACATCCACGCGTACTACGTGTACGTCCACGACCTCGTGAAGGGCGTCGAAGACCTGCGTACCTCCGTCGACACCGCCATCTTCATCGAGAAGCACGTGCGCGGCTCGACGGCGGGCTTCAACACGCCGACCTTCGTGGTCGACGCGCCGGGCGGCGGCGGCAAGCGCGACGTCCACTCGTTCGAGCACTACGACCGGGAGACGGGCATCAGCGTCTACATGGCGCCGAGCGTGAAGTCCGGGCAGTACTTCCTCTACTTCGATCCGCTCCACCAGCTGTCGAAGGCCGTGCAGCGTCGCTGGGCGGATCCCGCGGAGCACGAGCTCATGACGAGCGCAGCGATCGCGAAGGCGAAGGAGCGAATCCGCTGACGTGTCGCTGACGTGCCGACATCGCAAGTCGGCACTCCTCCTGCTAGCTCTTGTTGTGATGAGGCTGTCGTTCTTCGCCGCGTTCGCCATCACCGCGCTGGGAGCGCTCGGTACGTCGAGCTGCAAGGACCTCGAGCCGCCGCCCACGCCGCCCTTCCAGATCTTCATCCGGATCGACAGTGATCCAGGGCGCGCCGTGACGGGCGCGACGGTCTCGCGGAACGGCAAACCGCTCGCGACGACGGGCCCCGACGGACGCGCCATGCTGACCCTCACCGGGGCCGAGGGCGAGACCACCGACGTCACGGTCAAGTGCCCGGATGCGTTCAACTCTCCGACGAAGCCGACCAGCATTCGGCTGACCCGTTTCGCCGACAAATCGAAGGTCCCCGAGTACGCGGTGGCGTGTCCGCCGTCGCTCCGGCGCGTGGTCGTGGCGGTCAAAGCGGAGAACGGACCGAACCTCCCGGTCATGTATTTGAACCGCATGATCACCCGGACGGACGCCTCCGGAGCCGCTCACTTCGCTCTCGAGGTCGCGCCGAACACGCAGTTTCAGGTGACGCTCGACACGTCCGACAACACGAAGCTTAAGCCCCCGAGCCCCACGAGGCCGTTCACGGTGCCGCAGCACGATGACATTCTCCTGTTCGACCAGAAGTTCGACGTCGAGAAAGTCCGTGTTTTCCAGGCGCGCGTGAACATCCCGCGCGCGCTGAACTAGCTCGGCACCCAAGGTACGCAAACAGCGTATGTGAGCGCAATGTAGGGCGTTCTGGTCGTGTCACCCGTCTGGGTGGATCAAGATCCACCCAGCCAGTTGGATGATTCACGATCCACTCAATCAAGAGGTGCGAACAGCTCGCACAATAAGAAAGTGCGATGAACGTTGCCCCCGAGACAACAGCCACGGCCCAGTTATGCTGAGGGCGGTCAAGAACGGGCTGGCACCAATCGTGGATATGTTGTCTGCGACGCAACGGAGTCCGGCACCAAGCGCAAACTCGCGATGGAGAGCGCGAGAGCTCGCTGAGCGCCAGACCCGTCACCACCCGCTAAACCCACCCCCGCCCACTGAAACGGAGAATTTACATGTCCAAGGCCCAGATGCTCGTCTCGAAGAAGAACCGCGGCGCGACGATGGTCGAGTACGCGCTCCTCATCATCGCCATCATGTTCCTCGCCGCCATCGGCTACCGAAACCTCGGCAAGTCGGTCAAGACGAACGCCGTCGACTCGCAGACGAAGCTCGACGAGCGCTGAGACGATCTTCCGAATCGGATTGGGAGTCGTCGCAAAGGCATGTACTCCTGATCCGAGGATAGTGGCGCGGTGGGAACGAGCCGCGGCGCACTAGGCAAAGACGGATGAGCGAACCGCTACCGCACCAGCACCTTGTTTTCATCATTGCGATTGCGGTGGCTGCATTGGCTGCCATCTTTGACTGGCGCCGCGGCGAGATTCCCAACTGGCTGACCTACGGAGCCCTGCTCTTCGGACCACTACTCCACATCGGTCGGATGCTCGCCGCGCACGAGATCATGAACGCTGCCCTCCAGGAGGGCGGCGCCTCGATCGTCGGAGCGCTCGTATGCGCGCTCGTCCCCGCCATGCTGTACCGGCAGGGCGCGATCGGAGGCGGTGACCTTAAGCTCCTCGCGGGCCTCGGCGCGCTGCT
>JAYTOQ010000694.1:0-2320 GCA_043747665.1 Polyangiaceae bacterium
GCAGATCAGCACGTTCCGGATCTCGGGCTGCGCACCGCCGTGGCCGCCTGCGTCGCGATGCCCGTGGTCGGCGGTGAGGACGACGAGATCCTGCGTCAGGTCGAGGCGCGCGAGCAGGCCCGCGATCTCGACGTCCACACGCGCCACGGCGGCGGCGTACTCGGACGACGCGGCTCCATGATGATGCGCATTCTCGTCGACGTAGAGCGGGTGGAACACGTTGACGTCGAGGAGAGCGCCGTGGGTCTCGGCAAAGACGTTCGCTTCGTGCGTCTCGAGATGCGTGAAGCGATCGAAGCCGTCGGGGAAGAGCTGCGCGAACCACGGCAGGTGACTGCTCCCCGAGACGCGCAGGCCGCTCGCCCGCGCCACCTGCCAGATCGACTCGGCGGCGAGCGGCGCGGTGAGGTCGTTGTTGCGCGAGCCGGTGCGGTCGACCTCGAGGCCGGTCGAGAGCAACGCATACTCGGGGCGCGAGACCGTGAACGAGCCTTGATCCGAGACGCGGCACTGTCCGGTCCTCTCGAGCACCCGCGTCACCGCCATGCCCTCCGCGGCGTCGCGACGGAGCCCGTCGACCACGATGAACGCCGTGTGGCGAGGTCGCGACGGGATCGCGACGTGGACCTCGTCGGCCACCGGAACGAGGAAGTAGCCAGCGTGAGCCGGCAGCCGCGAGATGTAGCGGTCGCCGAGGAAGAAGCCGACGATGATGCACGCGATCGCGAAGGTGAGCTGCGCGATCCTGCTCCTCACGGCAACGCGGTCACGGTGACCTTGCCCTCGCGGGTCTCGATGGAGAGGAACGCCGTTCCTCCCGCGACCAAGAAGACCTTGGTCTCGCGCGGCCCGCACGGGGCCTCGAGCCAGGCGCGGCGTGCGTCGTCGAGATCGGGAAGCACGCGCACCGCATCCTCGCCGAGGAGCCCGAAGACGCCCGTCGCCCCTGATTTGAGGTGAAACCCAAGCTCCTTGCAGAGCCGCACGGTCGGCTTGTCGGCGGCCACGAAGACGCACGCGATCATGCGCTCGTCCTTGGCGCGCACCTGCACGAGGCTCCGCGCAAGGGGCGGGAGCGCGGCCGTGAGCGCGGCGACGGCGCGTTCGGCAGGGAGCGCGGTCAGCATGTTTCGCTGGTGGAGGGACTTGCCGATCATGTGCGCTCCCAGGGATGCTATCTCGCAAGGCCCATGTCGGGCGACGAACGCGACAGCTCAGCCCTGAGCTTCCCTCCGCAGCTGCCGATCTCGGCGCGCGTCGCGGACATCGCCACCGCCATCGACGGCAACCAGGTGATCATCGTGGCGGGGGCTACCGGCTCGGGCAAGACCACGCAGCTCCCGAAGATCGCCCTCGCGATGGGCCGCGGGCTCGAGAAGATCATCGGCGTGACCCAGCCGCGGAGGATCGCGGCTACCAGCGTCGCCGCCCGCGTCGCCAGCGAGCTCGGCACGCCGCTCGGCACCGACGTCGGGTACCAGGTCCGCTTCGACGACCGCACGTCCCCCGCGACGTACGTGAAGTTCATGACCGACGGCATCCTCCTCGCCGAGATCCACGGCGACCGGCTGCTCCGCCGCTACGACACGCTCGTCATCGACGAGGCGCACGAGCGCACGCTCACCATTGATTTTCTCCTGGGCTGGCTGAAGCGCATCCTTCCCGAGCGGCCCGACCTCAAGGTGATCATCAGCTCGGCCACCATCGACACCGAGCGCTTCTCCGAGCTCTTCGGCGGCGCCCCGGTCATTGAGGTCGAGGGGCGCACGTATCCGGTCGACGTGCTCTACGAGCCGCCGCGGGACGACGCCGATCTCGCCGAGGCGGTGGCGGACGCCGTCGCCAACGTCACGTCGCTCGATCCGCACGGCGACATCCTCGTGTTCTTGCCGGGCGAGCGCGAGATCCGCGAGGCCGAGCACGAGCTCGTCGCGCGCGGACTCCGCCACACGGTGATCCAGCCGCTCTACGCGCGCCTCGCCGCCTCCGATCAGGCCAAGGTGTTCGCGAGCATCCCGCAGCGGCGCGTCATCCTCGCCACCAACGTCGCGGAGACGTCGGTGACCATTCCCGGGATCGTCTACGTGGTCGACACCGGCATCGCGCGCCTTTCTCGCTACGACCCGCGCTCCGGCACCACACGACTGCAGATCGAGGCCGTCTCCCAGGCCAGCGCCGATCAGCGGAAGGGTCGCTGCGGACGCGTCCGCGACGGCATCTGCGTGCGGCTCTACGACGAGCAGAGCTTCGCCGCGCGCCCCGCGTTCACCGATCCCGAGATCAAGCGTACTGGCCTCGCTGCCGTCATCTTGCGCATGAA
>JAYTOQ010000695.1:0-2449 GCA_043747665.1 Polyangiaceae bacterium
CCTCCAAGCGCAAGGTCGAAGGCCCGCACGAGCATCTCGTGGGCTTTCCCTGTCAGCTCGGCGACGTGCTGATACGCCTCACCGGCGAGGAGGCATGGCTGGCCGGCGGGCTCGTGCTCTCCGAGGAGGCACCGGTGGCGGCGCTCTTCGTCGCCCCCGATGCGGGTCACGACTGCGCGATCTACGTGCGGCCGCAGCCGCGCGAGGCGGTGTACTGGATGCAACCGCTCGATCCCGGCGCGATCCTCGTGGGCGGCGAGCCTCCGAGCTCCGTCGAGCACGGCGGCATTCGCTTCGATCGCGTCCGTCGCCTGCCGCTCCGTCCGAAGCGCATCGGCGTCGGCGCGCCCGACGTCGGCGACGCCGTGGTCCTGGCGGAGTACGCATCGGCGGGCTCGGAGCGGCTGCTCGTGATGCGAAGCACCTCCGGCGCGTCGCACGCGTATCGCGGGGAGGAGCTCGAGGGGTCCGCCTACGAGGTCATTCCCTCGGGCAACTCCACGCTCGGCGACTGAGGACCGAAGCGCGGATGCGCGTTCGCGCCTCTACAGCGCGCGCATGCGAGAGAGCATGGCCTCGACGACGAGCTGCGGGGCGTTGTTGCCGTCGAGATGCTCGAGCGCATTCAGCGCGAGGCGACCGCGGAGCGCCAGCGCCTCGGCCTCCGACCGATGCGCGCGCGCGGCCTCGGACGCCTTCACCGCGAGAGCCGTCGCGAGCGCGGCGATGCGCGCGCGCAGCAGGTCCTTCTCCTTCTTCGCGTCCTCGGCGAGGGCGAGCAGCGGCTCGAGCCCCGGTGCATCCACGGCGTCGAGCGCGCGCGTCACGAACCGATCGCGCGCCTCGCTCTCCTCGGGATCGGCGAGGAGCTCGCCAGCCTCCACGCTGCCGCCCGAGAGGCGAGCCACCTCGCGCGCGCGTGTCGGCTCCACGCCGCGGCCTTCGAGGATCGAGGCGACGACTTCGTCGGGCAGCGGCGCGAACCGGATGCGCATGGTGCGCGAGAGGATCGTGGGCAAGAGCGCGTCGGGCTGCGACGTCAGCAGGATGAAGTGGGTGCGCGCCCCCGGCTCTTCGAGGGTCTTGAGCATCGCGTTGGCGGCGGACACCGAGAGCTCCTCGACGCGTCGCACGACGAACACTTTCGCGCGGCCCTCGTGCGGCGCATACGCGGCGCGGGAGAGGACGAGCGTGCGGATCTGGTCGATCGAGATGTCCTGCGTCTCGGGGGTCCGCCGTCCGATGGTGACTGGCGCATAGAGGCCGCGTTCGATCACGACGATGTCGGGATGGATGGGACGTCGCTCCTCCTCGCGGGGCACGGCGCGCAGGCACGACGAGCACGCGCCGCACGCCAGGAAGCTCGGCGGAGCGCCGCCTCGCGCACCTGCAAAGAGGCCACCGCCCTCCTCGACGCCGCGCTTTTCGCAGACGAGCGCCTGCGCGAGCCCGAAGGCCGCGAGCTCCTTGCCGACGCCGTCCGGCCCCGCGAACAAGTAGGCGTGATGAACGCGGCCGGTCTCGAGCGCGCGCTCGAGGGTCCGGCGCGCGGCCTCCTGCGCGCGGACCTGGCTGAGGAGAGGCTCGGGCATTGCGCGCGGAGTTAGAGGGGCGGCGGCGTCGCGTCAACGGCCGGAGCCGCTGCGGCGCGCGCCGGCGCCGCCGCCGCCTCGGCCTTGGCCGCGCTCGACGCGCGCCGTGTCACGAGCGGCGTCTTCACGACGAGCTGCATGAGCCGCCCGAGCGCGATCGCCACGATCGCCGCGAGGCCGCCCACGAACGGCCGCGCCTTCCAGATCAGGACCCCGACGGTCAGCGCGGCGAGGTATCCCACGGCGATCGAGGCGAGGAGGCCGGAGCGCAGGGCGTTGCCTTCATCCTCCTTGGCGCGGCCGCAGCGCTCGCAGCAGCTGGCGCCGTCGAATTCGTGCGTGGCGCAGGCGTCGCAAAGGTTCTTGAAGCAGACGGCGCACTGCCGCCTCGCGTCAATTCCGGGATGCGAGGCGCAGTCCATCGGCGCCGAGCATATCCCAAGTGTATCGTGGCGGCCCGATGCTGCTTGATGCGACCCGCCTCATGGAGCACGTCCACGGCCATCTCGGCTGGCTGGCGGCGGCCACGCTCGTGCACCCCGCGATCGTCCTGCGCAGCCGCACTCGGCGCGCGCACTACGCCGTCGGGCTCTCGACGGGCTTCGTCACCGTCGCTGCCGGCATCGGCCTGCTCTTGTATCAGGCGTACCGCGAGCGCCTGAAGCAGGGCATCTTCATCCACGCGGCGCCGATCGGGCTTCTCTTCGAGCGGAAGGAGCATCTCGCGGTCGGCGCAGTGCTCCTCGCATGGGCCGGCACAGCGGCGTACTTCGCAGCGCCGTCGGCAGCGGAGCCCACGCGAAATCACCTCCGAACCATGGCCTTCCGCGCGTTCTGCGGCTCAGCCTCGCTGGCCG
>JAYTOQ010000696.1:0-2456 GCA_043747665.1 Polyangiaceae bacterium
AGGGCGACCCCGCGGCAAAGAACGTCGAGGAGATCGTCTTCTCGTATCCGTCGCTCGAGGCCATCGTCGCGTACCGGATCGCAAATCGCCTCCATCGCGCCGGTGTCCCCATGATCCCGCGGATCATCACCGAGCATGCGCACTCGCGCAGCGGCGTCGACATCAACCCCGGCGCCACCATCGGCGCGCGCTTCTTCATCGATCACGGCACCGGCGTGGTCATCGGCGAAACGACGGTGATCGGCAAGGGCGCGGTCATCGGCGGCAACGTCTGGCTCACGAAGTCGGTTGCTCCCGGCTCGCGTGTTCGGAAAGGCCCGCGAGCCCGAGGACGAGTAGCGGCGGTCAGGGCGGGTCGGGGATCGAGATCCCCCGCTGCGGCCGTCTGATCCCAACCCCGTCGAATGGGGCCCGCGACGAAGGCGCCGTAGCGCTCGCAGCGGGGTGCAGTGCCCCGAGGCACTTGCTTGCGCCGTCACGCCGAGCACGGCTACGCTGAAGAGCATGGCGGAGCCCACGCTCAAGGACGTGCTCAAAGCGATCTCCGAGCTGCGTACGGAGACCAAAGCGGACATCGCCCAGGTTCGAAGTGAGACGGCGGCCGGCCTCGCCAGGCTCGACGCCAAGATCGACGCCCACCGCGCGGAGACGAAGAGTGGCTTCGCTGATCTCGACAAGGAGCTCACAGGCCATGCGTCGATCCACCGGCAAATCGAGAAGGATCTTGAAGCCCTCAAGCGACGGCCGGCGACGGCCACAGCGAGACCAACGCGACGAGCGCGGCCGCGTTAGCCGCCGGCTGGGCGACCTGGACCGGATCGAGGCGGCAGGTCAGGGTACGGCGTTTCGCGACGCCAGTTACCTCGAACACCGTGCCATGCGACCCTTCGATCATGAGGGGAGGCTTTGGGGGAACGCTTGGCGCTCTACTCGTCTTGGTCGGCTGCGGTGACCCCGCGGAGTTCCGTCCCGCGAAGGGCGTCAAGGATCTGAGCGCAGTGACGACCGCATATCGCATCAAGCAGGCCGATCTGGACAACATGGGCTGCGATGAGCTTGGGGGCGTCATCAAGGCGGCGTCGATCGATGACGTCGCCGTCACCGCGGCAAATCACGGCGGCACGCACTACCTGATCAACGACGACTTCGGACATTCTACCGTCGAGACGGACACCGTCGGCGGATACTCCGGTGCGATCGGAGGAGGGGTAAGCAATGGCGCCTTTGTCGCGAGCTCGACCTCGGAGATCGTGAAGCACCACCGATTCGTCGCCCGGGTCTATCGCTGCAAATGAGCGAGGACGGACGGCTCGCGCGTGTTCGGAAAGCCCGCGAGCCCGAGGACGAGTAGCCCCGGTCAGGGTGCGTCGGGGATCGAGATGATCGTCACCGACGACGGAGCGAGGTCGGCTTTCCGCCGCTCTTCCTCGCAGCGTGCCTCATCGGCGCGCCTGCGAATGGCCGCCTCGGACCGAGCCTCGAGACCGGCGTCGGGCGGGGAACGTCCGCCCATGACTCGCGGCGCGTGCGTCGCGAGCACGACGAGCGACGCGTAGAAGTACCCGTGAAATTCCAGCGGATCCTGGTACGGACCGTGGAACGAAAAACGGAGGATGAAGTACCCGACAAACGCGATCCCGAGCGCGCTCGCGACCGCCGCGGAGCACGCGAGGGCGCGCCGTGCATCGGCGGCACACGCAAGGGCGTCTCCGTTGGAGAGCGTCCTGCGCTGCTCGGCGGGGCTCCGATAGTCGCGGGCGCCGCCAAGCTCCAGCTCGAAGCGCGGCGCGAGGCGGCGTGGACCAAGGAGCGTGGGCACGGCATGTCCCACGACGAACAGGACGAGCACGACCACGAGGCCGCGCGAGGAGACCTCGAACGGCTCCATTCTCAACGAGGCGGCCGGGCCCATCATCTGCGCACGGATGGGAGCGACCGCGGCGGTGAGCCACACGGCGAACACGCCGAGCCACACGAGCGCGAGGCCCCAGGCGAGTCGAACCGCACGCACGGAGGTCTGACACACACGCGCCGCCATCCTTGGCCGAACCTGAGGGAAGCGTGGGACGGGGCTTGAGACGGGCCGGCGGCACTCCAAGTGGCGCCACCTCGTGGTGCCGCGTCCACCCAAGGCCTCGACCGCCGCTTCGCAACGCGCTCGTTGTGTCGACGACGCCGGCAAGCCCGAGCCTGTCGTGATCCCCGACCGGCTCGTTGCGACCTCCGACCGTCCTTCGAGCGTCATGCCCACGCGGGACACGGCGCGGTCGAGGTCGTGGCTCCGAATATTATCTTGTCGCTGGCCCACTGGGCCCGACTGCGCGACGGGGAGCTCTACGCCGCGCAGCCCCGCGTCAATTGGGCCTCCCTCTTGCGCAGAACCTTCGAGTTTGACGTGAAAACGTGTCCCTTGTGTGCGGGCCGGGCCGGCTGGAGGTGCGGGCCGTCGTCACCGC
>JAYTOQ010000697.1:0-2315 GCA_043747665.1 Polyangiaceae bacterium
CGACAGAAGGCGCCGCTGGCGGAGCGGCAGCAGGCGCCGCTGGCAGACGACGCGCCGCCTCCTCGTTATGTCATTCCCGACGCCTTGTCGGACGTCACGCTCGGAGCCGACGACGCGGAAGCGGAGCTACGCGTCGAGGCCCTCACCCGCACGCTGCAGGGCGATTCCCAGAACGACGCCGTCGTCGATGAGCTGGTCGGGCTGCTCAGCAAGCTGGGGCGGAGCATGGATCTCCTCGCGCTGCTGTCGGCTCGCCTCGAGGACGCGCCGCCCGATCGGCGCGAAGCGCTCTTGCCGAAGCACCGCGACGTCCTGCTCACGCTCGAGCACGAAGCGCGCGCCGAGGGCCGCGACGCTGAGGCCGATCTCTTCAAGATGGCGCGCGACGCGAGCTGAGCGTCCGCTTCGCCGCCGGCGACCGAGCCTTCGCGGTCACGGTCGCGGTCGCGCAGCGTGGGGTCAGGCGTGCAGCGCCTTCTTCACGTCCGCGAGCGCGACATCGACCTCGGCCACCTCGAGCTTGCACGAGGTCGCGAGCTTCTCGAGGACGCTTCGCTCGATCTCGCTCACGTCCTCGCTGCACTGCGCGATGAGGGCCGCGATGCGGATGACCTCGTGCGCGTGCTCGCGACGTGTGATGCCCTCGCCGAGGCGCTGGAGACGCGTCTCGAGACCGTCCTCGGTGAGCTGGTCCTGCAGATCGGAGATGAGGTCGGCGACGTGGCGGGGCGCTACCGCTCCGCCGCACGCCGCGGTCACGATGCGCTCGAAGGCGCGCCGCTCTTCGTCATCGAAGACCCCGTCGGCCGTCGCCACGATGTACGCGCCCTCGACGATGCTCTCGAAGAGCGCAGCCGCGTACGGGTCGAAGCCGGTCGGAACGGTCGATTCATCGGTCGGCCGCGACCCGTACGACGCTGCGGCGAGCGTTAGGATCGAGCGATCCTGGGCCTCCGGCGCGTCACCGCCGTGCGGAGCCCGCGCGACGCGCGCGAGCATGTTGATTCTCTCGTCGGTGAGCATGATCGTCAGGAAGTTCGTTTCATCATCCAGTCTACCTTTCAGCGGGGCTGCTGCGCGAGAAGGATCTCGCATTGCCCGTGCTCGTCGGTCATCGAGCGGGCGATCTCGATGGCCGGCGGTCCGCGGTTCGGCGGCTCGGCGAACACCCGGACGACGGCGCGGCCGATGGGGTTGCCGTTCTTGCTCGGGTCCTTCAGCGTGAACGAGAGGCGCGCCGGCGGCGCGATGATGATGGGGTCGAGCTTCGCCGTCCCGGTCGCGAAGCTGCGGACCTGGACCAGCCGTGGAAAGCCCGTCCCCGGCTGGGGATCGACAACGAAGTCGTACTGCCCCTGATCGACGTCGAAGCTGAAGTTGCCGTCCCGATCCGTCCGCGTGCGCGCCGGCCTCGGCTTCACGGCTGTCGTGCCGCTCACGGGAGCCTCGGACGGGATGGCGCGGATGTCGGCCTCGGCGAGCGGACGCCCATCGGCGAGCAGCGCCTTGCCGGACACCGCGGTTCGCATCGGAGGGAAATACGTTTTCGCGAGACCAACGCTGGTGTCGAACGTGTCCTTCATCTTCGCCAGGCCGGTGCGCGGCGCCTCGGACGGCTCGATGGTGACGTCGTAGACACCGGGCGGCAGGACCGTCGCAAAGCGACCGGCATCGTCGGTCGACAGCGTGGTCGAATAGCGGAGCAAGGGGTCCGCCTTTCCGTCACGGCGTCGCACGTTCATGCTGTCGAAGCGGACGCGCGACGGGACGCCAGTGAGCACCGCGCCCTCGTTCATCGCCACGACGCCGGTGACCGACGCCGGGCCCGGTAGCGGCGGCACGTCGAGCGTCTCGAGACCTTGGCCGTTCGGGAGCGTGCTCTGCAGCCGCGGTACGCCGATGAAGCTCTCGGGCGGCGCGACGATCACCTCGACGCCGTCCTTCAGCGCGCGCGCGGTGGCCTGGGTCTGCCCGACGGTGTCGAGGCGGACCTCCATCTTCGTGCCGGAGAGCTTGCGCAGCGAGGAGATCCGGCGCCCGGTCGCGGAGTCGATGAGCCACACCTGCCAGCCGTCGAGCCCGTCCGCGCGCGTGACCGTCGCGCGCCGCGTGTCGCCCGTTTCGTCGTCGAGCGGCGTCTTCGCATCGACGCCGAAGCCGAGGAAGAAATCATCGGGGAGCGCCCCGACGCTCACGCTGAGCGAGGTGAACACCGGCGGGAAATACTGGTCGTAGGGCGGCTGCGGATACGCGATGCGAAGGTAGCGTCCGACCGAAACAGCGTCCGCGTACTTGATCACCGGAGGCGCGCCGGC
>JAYTOQ010000698.1:0-8313 GCA_043747665.1 Polyangiaceae bacterium
GCCACGAAATCGATCCACACCGAGCGCCCCAGGGCCTCGACCAGCGTGGGCAGCTTCGCCTCGGGCGCCCCCGCTGCGACGCCGAGCACCCCCAGCGACGCGGTCAGAATCTCGGCGGGCGGGTTGGGCCGCATCCAGTCGCGCGAGTCGACCGACTCGGTGGCGATGGCCCGCGCCGTGAAATTCCTCAGGTGCCCGAACAGCGAGGTGACGCCGTACCAGCGGATCCCGAAGGGCGGATGAGCGCCCTGGCGAAAGACGAGCGGCTCGGGTCTCTCGCCGCGCGGCTCGAGCGGAATGGGTGGCAAGAAGAGCGTGGAGCTGGGCGGAGCTTCCTCCTCGGCCTCCTCTTCACGAACCCCCTCGTCAGAAGAGGGAAGCAGCACTTGGAAGAGGATAGCGTTTTTGGGTTACCCTCGTCCCGTCCTCCATGCGAATGCGCGTCGCTCCCCTGTTTTTGTCGCTGCTCACGGCCGCTCTCCTCCTCTCGGTCACCGGCCAAGCCGGTGGTCCGAACGTGAAGGGGAAGATCACCGGCCAAGACAAGCTCGTCCCCGACGTCTACGCGGAGGCTGCAAAACCCGAGTCCCGGCGATGGACCTGGCGTGAGCCATCCCCGTCGGTCGCGGCGCAGTTCCGGACGCTGTCCGCGAACCCGTCGCGGGATCTCTGCATCGCTGCCACCACCAGCGGCAATGCCGGGCCCCAGGAGGCCATCCGCATGACGGTGACCGGCGGCCGGGTCTTCCCGACCACCATCGTCGTCTCGCCGGGCACCCCGCTCGCGTTCAAGAACTTCGACCCGTTCAAGCATCGCCTCTACGTGGTCGGCAACGCCTCCTTCAAGGCCGAGGACATGGCGCCAAACCAGGTCCGGAGCTGGTCGTCGTCGGGTCCCGGCAAATACGAAATTCGCGACGAGCTCTTTCCGAGCGTGCGCACATTCGTCATCGTCGATCCCCAGGTGGTGCAGGTCGCCTATCCCGGTCGCGACGGCGCCTTCGGGCTCTCGCTCCCCGGCGGTGAGTACGTGCTGAAGGCCTTCTTCTCAGGCAAGCAGATCGGCAAGCCGGTGACGGTGACCGCGAAGGACAAGTCGACCGTGACCCTCAGCGATCCGCTGAACGTCGCGGCAGAAGGGACGACGGACGCCAAATGATGATCCTGTCCCGCATCTGGTACGTGATCCTCGCGATCCTGCTCGCGGCTGCCTACTACGTCGTGTCCCTGGCGGTCGGTCAGTACAACCGGCGCAACCACGCCGCGATGGACGAGACCCTCAAGGCCGACAGCCAGGTCGTGAGCTGGGCGATGCAGGTCGACGCGCGCCGTCGCCTCGACGTCCTGCTCCTCGCTGCCGTCGATCCCGGCGTCGGCAAGGCGCTGAAGGGCGCGAACGGCAAGGAGGCGGTGCCGCCGCCGTCGAAAGAGGAGGGCGCCAAGGCGCTCCGCACCTTCAACGACAAACTACCTGCAGAATACAAGAACGACGTCGTCTTCCTGACCGATCGTGAGGGACGTCTCGTCGCGCAGATCGGCTACGACCAGCTCGCGGCGTATCCGGAGTTCGAGCTCGGCGGCTATGCCGCGGTGTTCGACGCGTTGCACGGCTTTCTCCGCGACGACACGTGGGTGTGGGGCGGGCGCATCGCGCGCGTCGTCACGCGTCCCGTCGAGGACGAGGTCGGTCAGCCGCCGCTCGGCGCCGTGATCGGTCTTCGCTGGGTCGACAAGACCTTCGCGAAGGAGATCGGAAAGCGCACGCGCACCAACATCGCGTTCTATGCGCTCGGGCAGAGCGTCGCGAACGCTGCCACCACCGAGGGCTTCGACGAGCAGTCGCTCGAGGCGCTCGGCGGGGACCTCGCCGGCGTCTCGCAGGACAAGCAGTTCAAGGAGTCCGGTCGCACCGACGTCCGTCCGCTCGGCACCGACGACAAGGGCGGCGTCCTCTACGTGCGTCTCCCCGGCGACGGTTGGGAGCTCGGCGCAGGCTTCGCGGTGGCCCGCCAGAAGGTGTCGATCGCGGGTCCGCTCGGCTTCATCAACGGCGCCGACGATCAGGACAAGCGCAACGTGAAGCTGTGGATCGTCGCCGTCATCGTGCTCGGCGCGTCGATCTTCGGCATCCTCTTCTCGTTCCTCGAACACTCGATGCCGATGGGCGAGATGCGGAAGCAGGCCGAAAAGCTGAAGAAGGGCGAGCTCGACGTCCTCCAGCTCCCGCGCTTCCGCGCCGGCTTTCGCCAGATCGCCACCGACATCAATCACGGCATTCAGCGCGTCGTCGAGAAGGGCGGCGGCACGGCGAGAAAGCCCGCCGACCTCGAGTCCATTCTCGGTCCGGTCCCCGCGCAGCCGAGCATGAGCGCGTTCTCGTTTCCGATGAACGATCCGTCCGCGCCGCCTCAGACGTCTCCGAACATGGGCGGCGGCTCATTCAATCAGCCCGCGCAGGCGGCGAGCCAGAGCACAGCCAACCCGCGCTTCGCGGGCGGGCCTCCTCCTCCGCAGTCCAATCCTCGGCCCGGGGCTCCTCCTCCGCCGGTCGCATCGCGTCCCGGCCCGCCGGGCACCCCCGGTCCGGGCGTCCCGATGAGCAACCCCGGCGGCATGCAGCATCCCGGCGCACAGGCGTTCCCCGGCAACGCCCCCGGCAACGAGCGAACGATGGCGATGGCCGGCGCTCCCGGCGGCAGCCCCGGGTTCAGTCCGGGAAACACGCAGCTCGGCGGCCACGGCGGCCCCGGCCCGCACAGCGCGACGGTCGCGGCCTCGCCTGGCGCGCAGAAGCTCGGGATGCAGGGCACGATGCCGGCGCCGTTCCCGCCGGCAGCGCCGGGGAGCGGCGGAGCGCCGAAGCTCGAGAAGGACGAGGATGAGCAGACGATGGTGGCGCAGCCCTCCGCCGATCTCATCGCCGCGACCGGCGGGCACAACGCCGCCACCGATCCCGCCGCCGAGTGGCACCAGGTGTACCAGGAGTTCCTCCGCACGAAGCGCGAGTGCAACGAGCCGACCGACGGCCTCACCTTCGAGAAGTTCCAGCAGACGCTAAAGAAGAACCGCGACGCGCTGATGCAGCGTCATGGTTGCAAGCGCGTGAAGTTCTCGGTCTACGTCAAAGAAGGTCGCGCCTCGCTGAAGGCTACGCCCGTCCGGGACTAGCGCGGCTCGTGCCGTCGCGTGCGTCTTTGGTGGTGGGTCGCTCAGAAGCGACGCATGACCACGACGCCGGCGTCGCGCTGACCCAGGACCGGAACGACTCGTAGCCCGCTCTTCTTGTCGGTGGGTGCGGCGAAGAAGAGGATGGCGCCGCCGATCAGAGCCGCGCTACCGGCGACGAATGCGATCGTCGCGCCGGTGGCGAGCCCGCTGGCGTCCGACCGGCGCTGTTTGCCGGTGGCGTCGCAACGGTTGTCGGAGAGGCAGTGGCCGTCCTTGTTCGAGTCGTCGTAGGACGATTTCGCGCTGAGCCCGAGGACGCTGCCCACGCCTACGCCCACGAGGCCGAGCGCGGCGATGGAAGCGCCGGCGATGCGCAGCGTCGGCCACGCGGTGGGACCCTCGCGCGCAGGCTCTGCCGGCATCGCGACGGTGCCGGCCGCGGGGGTCGCCGCGAGCGGTGGCGCAGGCATCGGCTCGAGGACGGGAACATTCACGACAAGTGGCGCCGACGCTTCCGCGGGGACGTCGACATTGGCGACCCACGGCTTGTACCCGGCTGCGCTCACGGCGATCGCGTGAATGCCCGGATCGACCGGGACGGGCAGCCCGATCTCGGTGGGCGCGACCACGACACCGTCGCGTCGAATCTCTACGCCCGGCGCGCTCGTTCGCGGGATCGCGACAACGAGCAGGCTCAGCTTGGATTGAAGTGCCGCTACGCGACGGCGCGCGAGGGCCTCGCGGGGATCTTTCTGCATCGCCGCCACGCCCGCGGCCTCCGTGAACTGCGCCCAGGCGCTGGCCGACTGGCCGTTGTTCTCGTAGCAGTCGGCGAGCCACAGCATCGTGCCGAGGCCCTGATCGAGCTTGAGGCTCTGCGCAAATTTGGGGCATGCCTCCGCGAACTTCTGCTGGAGGACGAGCTCGCGGCCGCTGTCGAAGAGGACCTGCGCAGCCGCCTTTTGCTCGCCGCCATCCGCGCGAGCGAGAGGTGCAAGCAAGACGAGCATGGCGGTCACGGCGCTAGCGCCGAGGAGTCGCTTCATCGCCGTTCTCCAAACTCCGAGTAGTCGCCGCTCGGCTTGTTCGACCCGCGTTGCGTCCGACCGGCATCTGCCGACGGGATCGCACGAGCGGACGCCGTGCCGGACGGAGCCGCCCAAAGCGCCGCGCTGCCCGCCGTGACCTTGGACGCCGCAGCCGCCGGCGCAGCCGCCGAGGGCGCGATCCCGACTGGCTCCGCCGCGAATTCGGGCGTCGTAGAGGCCGTCGAAGTCGGCGCCGTCCGCGTCGACGCGGCGTTGCTGGAGGCTCCGCGGTCGTCCAGACCCTCGGCGATCCGGCCGCTGACGGATGGTTGCGAGGTGCTGACGGACGGCGGAGCACGGCGCACCGCAGCCAGGATGAGAAGAACGCCGAGCGAGAGAAGAAGCGCGAACCCCGCTCCGACCGCGACGAGCGCGTACGGCGGGCGTCGCTGCGGCGGCACGATACGGCCCGTGTCCGCGGCGGCTCCCGTTGCGTCTGGTGCCGAAGGGAACGCGCCGGTGGAGACCTCGAGGCCGGACGATGCGGGAGCGATGCCGGGGTGCGCGGCGCCGAGGTGGGAAGACGCGGTCATCGCGGTCATTGCGGTCATCGCGGCGCGGTCCGTACCGACGCTTGCACTCGACGGAGGGGTCGGCATCACGAGCTGCACGGGCATCAGCTCGTAAGGCGTCGGCGGTCCCATCGGACGCGGAGGCCGGATGCTGTCCCCGCCCTCCACGACGATGCGCTTGATGCGGTCTGTCCGCGGCTCGCTGAGCGGCGACACGAAACGGACGAGCTCCTCGACGAGCTCCGCGACGTTCCGGTAGCGGCGCGTGCGATCCTTGTCGAGGCACTTGAGGATTACGGCTTCGAGCGCCGCGCTCGCGTCCGGTAGCTTCGCGCGCAGCGGGGTCGGCTCGCCGTGAATGATGTTGGCGGCGAGCTGCGCGATCGCCTCTCCTTCGAACGGCACCTCGACGGTGAGAAGCTCGAACAGCACGACGCCCAGCGACCAGATGTCGGTACGCGCATCGACCGACCCGCTGCTCAACAGCTGCTCCGGCGACATATAGGCGGGCGTCCCGAATCGCTCCCCATCCTCGGTCACGTTCCGCGCGCGCGGAGCACCTACGGTCTTCCTCTCGTTCACTTTCGACAGGCCGAAATCGAGGATCTTCACGATCGGCGCCGATCCCTTGCGGCGCGCGAGGAAGAGATTCTCCGGCTTGAGGTCGCGGTGCACGATACCCATCGCGTGGGCCTCGGCGAGCGCATCGCAGGCCTGCACTACGTAGTCGATCGCTTCATCGGTCGAGACCGCGCCGCGTGCAAGGCGCGTCGCGAGGTCCTCGCCCTCCAGGTACTCCATGACCATGAACGGCCCGCCGCCCGGCGCCTCGCCAACGTCGTGGATGCGGACGATGTGCTCGGAGCGAATGCACGCCGCGAGCTGTGCCTCTCGCTTGAACCGGTCCACGAGGCCCTGCCGCTCGATGATGCTCGGCTTGAGATATTTGATGGCGACCCGCTGGTTCAGCTCGAGGTGCATCGCCAGCACCACGATTCCGAGCCCTCCTTCGGCGAGCTCGCGTTCGATGCGGTACTTGCCCGCGACGACCGCACCAGATGCGAACGGCCCGCGACGACTCGTCACCCGCGCGGGCAGCGGCGGAGGTGAACCATCGATCTCGAGCGCGGTCAGCTCGCGGCGTCCGGGAAAAGGGGTAGGCACGATCACCGTCAAACGTACCATCGTCTCGGGTCGTTGCCGCGAAAGGCATGGAGCCGCGGCAGACGGCACCTCGGCGGCGCCTCGGCGGCACCTCCCGCGTCGACCGGCTGGTCACCGGCGAACGCCAGCGCTATCGTCCTTCAACTTGGTGGGCTCGACGAAGTGGGGCGCGTTCGGGATTGCCGCGATCCTCGGATTGGTGGTGGCTTTGCCGGCGTGCGCGTCATTGCTCGGCTTCGAGGACGCCCGCGACCTCGACGAGGGCGGCGTCGGCACTGCGACACCGGACTCTGCGTCCGACGCGCCAGCCAGCGGTCCCTGCAACGACACGTGCGTTGCGGCTCCGCCACCTGGCTGGGATGGTCCTGTCGCGTATTTCGAGGCCACGGGCGGACCGCCTCCTCCGACGCCCCCGGCGTGCGCGGCTCCCTATGGCACCATCGCTTATGAAGGAACGGGCGCCCTCGTGGCGCCCGCGGCGACGTGTGGGTGCACCTGCGCCGGCGCCGCGGGGATCACGTGCGCCGCGCCGATCGCCAACTTCTTCAGTGACGCGAGCTGCGCGAATACTTGTGGCACGAAGGACCAACCGCTCGCGACCGCTCCCGCGTGCACGGCGCTCGGGTTGGGCGCTTGCACCAGCACCCACCTCACGATTGGACCGAGCCTGCCATCGGGAGGAAGCTGCTCGCCGCAACCGACCGCCACGGTGCCGCCGCTCGCATGGTCGACGGCAGTTCGGCTCTGCCGCGCCGGGGCGCCAGCCGCCGGAGCATGTGGTGCCGGCCAGGTCTGCGCCGCAAAACCGTCGCTGCCGCAGCATCCCGACACGCTCTGCATCGCTCGTCCCGGAGACGGCGATTGTCCGAGCGGGTACCCGATGAAGAAGACGGCCTTCGCTTCGGCGACCGACACGCGCGCGTGTACCGCGTGCACGTGCGACAGCCCTGCGGGCGCCAGCTGCTCCGCGCGCGTTGCGACGACCAACACGGACCTTGCCTGCGCGGCGGGGTCGAAGTCGCTATCCATCCCGCAGCTGTGCGCCAACCTCGGCACGGTTAAGAGCGCGAATGTCAGTGCCGCCAGCGTCACGGGCGGCGCCTGCGCTGCTTCGAAGAGCGTCGCCGCGGGGGCCGCGACCCCGACGTCGCCGACCACCATCTGCTGCACGATGTGATCGCAGCGTCACAGCGTCGATAGGCACGACGTGCGCCACGTCGTCTCGTTGTGGCGCGTCCGCCCATACCCTCGCGAGAGCTCGACAGTGAGCCGCGCATCCGGCAACGGCCGGGCCGGCGGCCATCACGTGGAGCCTCTTTTGCATTGCGACGCCTCATGGACCGCACCGCTCTTCATCTCGAGATTCGCAACGCGCTCTCCGTCGCGGACGAGCTGAGTCGCCACGAGCACTATCTCGGACACGACGAGCTCGCCGGCAGCCTCTCGGCGCTCCGCAGCGCGCTCGGCGATCTCGAGCGTGACGTCGGGAAGTCGCACGCGGACGTCAGCGCGCCGGACCCGGTCACCGTCGAGTCGGTCGAGCGCACGCTGCAGTCGCTGATCATCCGCCGTCGCGACGTGCCCCGGAGCCTCCGTGCGCGGACCGAGGAGCTCCTGGCGTCCGCCGAGCGTGTCTCTATCGCATTGTGGGACCCCACCGGACGCGTGCCGTCGAAGCCGCTCTTCGGCGCGCTGCCCATTGCCCGGGTGATCCCGCAGGACGTGCACTCGGTCCTCGATTACGTGCACACTGCAGGCTTTTTTGCGAGCGCCAAGCTGGCGCGTACCGGTCGCGCGCGCGCGGTCGGCATCGCGCTGGGGCTGGGGCTGGGCGGCGCGTCCGCGATCACGGACTACCGCCTGAGCGCCGCCAAGATGCTGCCCATCGAGCTCCATGAGACGCTCGACTATGCCGGCGGGCTCACCGCCATCGCGGCGCCCTTCGTGCTCGGCTACGTCAAGAAGGACCCGATCGCCGCCCTCCTGCACATCGGGCTCGGCATCGGGACCATCGTGACGTCGCTCTTCACCGACTACCGTGCATCGAAGGGCGTGACCTGGCCGAATCGCTCGAAAGGCGGCCCGCAGCTGGGAGCTCCGCGCGGCGTGAACGGCGTCCGCGTGACCGAGGTCCAGCGCCCGCTCGAGGGTCTCTCCTCGGCTCCGACCGACTGGAAGCCCTCGGGGTGGGACGACGCACAGTCCGACTGAAACGCGACCGAGGCCGACGCCCAAAAAATCCGCGAAGTGGGCGCTCGCATCGTCTAGCGTGCGAGGCCCATGAAGCTTCGCGTGATCGCGGTCGCCGCTGCCGCCGGGCTCCTCGTCAGCTCAGGGTCCGCGCGCGCCACCGGCGTCTCGGAGTTCCCCGACAACGGGTC
>JAYTOQ010000699.1:0-4675 GCA_043747665.1 Polyangiaceae bacterium
CGACGCCGTCGCGGACCGCGCACGCGGATGCGTGTACTTTCTCCGCGATCGCGCGGATGCCCTTGGGGCCGTGGTAGACGGCGTACATGCTCGCGACGACGGCGAGCAGCGCCTGCGCCGTGCAAATGTTGCTGGTCGCACGCTCGCGGCGGATGTGCTGCTCGCGCGTCTGGAGCGCCATGCGGAGCGCGGGCTTCTTGTGCGCGTCCTCGCTGACTCCGATGATGCGGCCGGGGAGCTTGCGTACGAAGTCGACCTTCATGGCCATGTACGCGGCGTGCGGGCCGCCGTAGCCGAGCGGAACGCCGAAGCGCTGGGTGCTGCCGACCGCCACGTCGGCCCCGAATTCACCGGGCGGAACGAGGAGCGCGAGCGCGAGCACGTCGGCCGCGACCACGAACATCGCGGACGCGTCATGCGCCTTCTCGCCGAACGCGCGGTAGTCGATGATCTCGCCGTCGGTGGCGGGGTACTGGACGAGCGCGCCGAAGGCGCCGAGCTTCGCGAGATCGACCTTCGCGTGATCGCCGACCTCGACGACGATGCCGATGGCGCCGGCCCGCGTCTTCAACACGTCGAGGGTCTGCGGGTGACAGCGCTCGGAGACGAAGAACGTCTTCTTCTCGTCGCTGCCCTTGAACTCGTAGGCGAGGTGCATGGCCTCGGCGGCGGCGGTGGCCTCGTCGAGCAGCGACGCGTTGGCGATGGGCAGCCCGGTGAGATCGATCACCATGGTCTGGAAGTTGAGTAGCGCCTCGAGGCGGCCCTGCGCGATCTCCGCCTGGTACGGCGTGTACTGCGTGTACCAGCCTGGGTTCTGGATGATGTTACGGAGGATCACCGGCGGCGTGAGGCAGTCCGCGTAGCCCATGCCGAGATACGAGCGCCACACCTCGTTCTTCGCGCCGAGCTCGCGCGCGCGCTCGAGGAGCGCGGCCTCGGTGAGGCCGGCCGGAAGCGCGAGCGGCTTCTGCATGCGGATCGACGCCGGCACCGTCTCCGAAACGAGCGTGTCGAGCGATGCGAGGCCCAGGGCCTTCAGCATCGTCGTTTGCTCTTCGGGAGAGGGGCCGATGTGGCGGCGAACGAAGACGTCGGGGTGCGCGAGAGGATTTGTCGGCGTCGACATTGATGCCCTCATCTCTAGCGCGCTCTGCCGCGGGAGAGAAGGGCGAGCGCGCGTCTCGGCCGAGCTCGACCGTCGGCTAGAAGCCGCCGGGCTTGATGCCTTCGGAGTCGCCGCCGATCGACTTGATGTCGGGGTTCATGCGCGCTTGCTTCACGTTGTGCCAGTCGCTGCCGACCTCGTCTTCGTTCAGGCCGAACTGGCCGTCGAGGACGGGGCGGTCTTCCTTGTCCATCTTGTACTGGAAGTAGCCCTTGCCGTGCGTGGTGGCGCTGGCGCCGACCATGCCGACCGTGTGCTCCTTCCACGTGTAGTGGAGGACGTTGCCGGCCTTCGTGCCGCTGAGCTCGCCCCACTTGCTCTGGTCGGCGCGCTTCCAGCGACCGACGATGTTCGAGCCTTCCTCGACCATGTGGAGGTAGCCGTACACCGGGTGGAAGTAGACGCCGGTCCACGTCTCGTTCTCCGGCATGGGACCCGAGGGAACCTTCGCGTGCTTGGCATCCTGGGTGTCACCGCACGCAACGAGCGAGGTGAAACCGACGGCGCCTGCGGCGAGCAGGACGGTGAGCGTGACGACGGGGACGTTCTTGATCAGGCGGGCGAGGCTCATGGCGTCGCGAAGTCTACGTCAGCGCTTCGTGAACGTGAACGCCTCTTTGCTGGTCGGGTCGGTCAGGGTCAGGAGCGGGTCGGCGGCCGTGAACTGGAGCTGTCGGCCGCCGCCACCGGTGGGGCAAAGATCGGTCTCGGCGAACGTGGCGCCGGTCACGCTGTAGACGCTCGAGCGCGTGGCGACGGTCGTGGTCTTGCCGGTTCCGCCGATCTCGATGATCTCGTCGGCCTTGCCGGCGGCGATGCGCAGCGTCGCCTTCGCGGTGATGCCGGTCGGACCGGCGGCGCCCGCGGTGCCCACGTAGACGGAGTACTGCGTCAGGTCGTAGGTGCCATTGAGGATCGTGCCGCCGAGGGCGACCGGGGGATCGCCGTTGATGCCAGTGCGATCGACGAGCTGTCCGGTGCTGACGATGTCGTTGCAGACTCCGCCCTCCCCCGCGTCGAGGCCACCGTCGACGACGACGCCGCCCTCACCACCACCACCACCACCACCGCCGCCGCCGCCGCCGCCGCCGGTACCGGGGAGCGCCGGGCCGGGCTTCGCCGGCGGGTCGGAGCACGCTGCTCCGGCGAGAGCGAAGGCGCCGATCTGGATCACCGTGGCGATGACGAACGCATGGCGCCTGGACATGGCCAGACCCTAGCGCGACCGCTCGCGGAGGGCCAAACCGACGCCGTCGAGGACGAAACTCAGAGCTGCACGTCGGCCCAGAGGATCGCGAGATCGAGCTCGATCGCGTCGAACGGCTCGGCGCGGACCTTCGCATCGTCCGCCCACGTCGCCATGATCACGTATTTTTCTCGTTCGAGTCGCAGCACCTCGAGGGTGCGTGCGATCGGATCGACGAGCCACACGTTCTTCACGCCGGAGCGCGCGTAGATCGGAACCTTCTTCGCGCGATCCAGCTTGCGCGTGGAGTCGGAGAGCACCTCGCATACCCAGTCCGGCGCGAGGTCGAAGTACGGCAGCTCATTGGTCATCACCGGCATGCGCTCGCGGCGCCAGCCGGCGAGGTCCGGAACGAGGATGTCCTCCACGAGATGCAGCTCGGGCTCGAACAGCAGGATCCAGCCGCCCGGCCCGCCGCGTGAGCGCTTGAACGGAGGACCGAGCTCCTCGTTGAGAGCGCTCGCCGCCGCCGTGTGCGGTTTCGCCGGTCGCGGAAACAGATAGAGCTCTCCGTCGATGACCTCAGCGACCTTCTCTGCGGGCGCCGCGAGCACGTCGTCGTAGTTGGCGCGGCGTCGTTCCGTCATGTCTTCGATCATAGCGTCGGGAGCACGGGTCGCCATGGCCGCGACAGTGCAGTGCGCGTGCCGCGCCAGCGCTCAAACGATCTCGCGCGCTTGCCGCGCGTGACCCTATGTCCCGGACAGTGACCAAGGTGGCCGGGGCCACCCGAGCGGCGACGGTTCGGCCACGACGACCAGTCCGGTGTCAGGCCTGCGCGTCGTCGCTTCCCTCTTCTTCGAGGGCTGCGCCGTGGCACTTCTTGAACTTCTCGCCGCTGCCGCACGGGCAGAGGTCGTTGCGGCCGATCTTCGGCGTCTCGCGCTTCACCGGCGCGACCGAAGGCGCGCGACGCGGCGGGGGCGCGGCCGACTGACCCGGCTGGCCACCTTCGCCCTCCTCGCCTTCCGCGAGCTCGCCACCATGACGGAGCTGGAGCGACTGCGCGGCGCGCTGATGGCGCTCGTAGTCCTCGCGCTCGAGGCGCTCGATCTCGCTCTCCTTCTGGAGCTTGACCCGCATGACCTTGGTCACGACGTTGGAGCTGACCGCGGCCATCATCGTGACGAAGATGTCGTAGCCCTCCTTCTTGTACTCCTGCTTCGGATCGCGCTGGCCGTAGCCGCGGAGACCGATGCCGTCGCGGAGGTGCTCCATGTTCGTGAGGTGCTCGACCCACTGCTTGTCGATGTCCTCGAGATAGAAGTGGCGGAAGACGCGCATGAGCAGCTCGGTGCCCATCTCCTTCTCGCGCTCCTCCAGGATCTTGAGCGCATTCGTGTAGAGTGCATGCGCCAGATCGGACGGGTCGTGCAGGTGCTCGAACTCGTCGGGCTTGCCCTCGAAGTGCTCGACGAAGGCGGTGCGGATGCCCTTCCAGTCCCAGTCCTCCGGCGGCTTGTTGGGCGGGCAGCTCTCCTCGACGATGGCCGAGACGATGCCGTCGGCGAGATCGAGCAAGCGCTCACGCTGCTGCGTGAGGCTCGACGGGATCTCCTCCATCAAGCGCTCGTAGACCTTCTGCGGCTCCTTGCCGTCGGTTTCCTTGAAGTCGAACCGGTAGCCCCAGAACTGGTAGATGTCCGCGCGAAGCTGCGTCATGTCGAAGATCTCTTTGATCTCCGCGACGGTCTTGGGCCGCTTCACCTCTTCGCCGGCCCCCTGTCCTCCGGGAAGCGGGACGGGCGTGCCGTGGTGAACCAGCATGTCCACGATGGCCTGCTTCACGTCGCCGCCGAGACGCTCGAGCGGCTCGATGGGGCGGACCTTGCCAGTCGCCTTGCCTTCTTCGTCGAGGATCTCCGGCGTGTAGATGCCGAGCAGCAGCTGCTGGCGGATCTTGTAGACCGTCTTGCGCTGCTCGTTCATGACGTCGTCGTATTCGAGCAGGTTCTTGCGGATGTCGAAGTTGCGGCCTTCGACCTTGCTCTGGGCGTCGAGGATGCTCTTCGTCACCCAGGGGTGCTCGATGGGCTCGTCGTCGGGCATGCCCATGCGCTCCATGAGCGACTTCACCTTGTCGCCGGCGAAGATGCGCATGAGGTCGTCCTCGAGCGAGAGGAAGAACTTCGAGGACCCGGGATCGCCCTGACGACCAGCGCGGCCGCGGAGCTGGTTGTCGATGCGGCGTGACTCGTGGCGCTCGGTGCCGACGATGTGGAGACCGCCGACCTCGCGGACCTCGTCGCCTTCCTTCTTCG
>JAYTOQ010000700.1:0-12614 GCA_043747665.1 Polyangiaceae bacterium
CGCACGTCACGGCGGGAGAGTCGCTCCGGATCACGTCGACCTTGTCGGCCGACGTCGTCGCGTTCGACAAGACCATGAAGGACCTGGTGGTGCGGAGCCGCCGTACGAATCCGCTTCTGGCGCGCGCGCTCACGCAGAACGGCGAAGGCCACAGCTACGGCGTGCAGTTTCTCCTGCGGCAGGAGCTCTGGAGCGGCTTCTTCGGCTGGGTCTCGTACGCGATCAGCCGCAGCGAGCGTCGCAACGAAGGCAATGAGACCTGGCGCGCGTTCGACTTCGATCAGCCGCACGTATTGTCGATCGTCGCGAGCCAGGAGATCGGCGCGTGGAGCTTCGGCGCGCGCTTCCGCTATGCGTCCGGCAACCCGCGTACGCCGGTCATCGCGAGCAGCTACGACGCGCGAAGTGATCGCTACGATCCGGTGTTCGGGGCACAGAGCTCCATTCGCATCCCCGCGTTCTGGCAGCTCGATGTCCGCATCGACCGCTCGTTCCGGCTCGGCGAGACGACGCGGCTGCTGCTCTTCGCGGACATCCAGAACGTGACCAACCGCGAGAACGCCGAGGAGCTCGTTTACTCGGCGAGCTTCCGCCAGCGCGGCACGATCAGCGGGCTACCGACCATCGCCGTCATTGGCGGGAGGCTCGACTTCTGATGCGCGACGCTCGAACGCTCGTGATCGTGCTCGGCACCACCGCTGCGCTGCTCGCGGCCGGCGCTCCCGGTTGCAAGCCGGACTTCGGCGAGCGCGAGTCGCTCATCGACCGAACACGGATCATCGCCGTGCGCATCGATCCGCCCGAGGCGAAGCCGGGTGAGACCGTGACGACGTCGCTGCTCGTGGTCTCGCCCAGCGGTCCCCTCGGCTCCCCGCCCACGAGCTGGGCGTTCTGCGCGACACCGAAGCTCCTCACCGAGAACGGCGCGGTCAGCGCCGCGTGCCTTGCGAACGGCGTCGTCCCGATCGAGGACGCACGCGGAGGCGTGACCGCCGCACTGCCCATGAGCGGCTGCTTCGACTTCGGGCCCGAGATTCAGTCGGCCGAGGTCAGACCTCGCGACGCGGACGTCACGGGCGGCTTCTTCCTCCCGATTCGCGCGCGCATCGCCGGCGACGGCGCGGAGTCACCGATCGCATTCGGGTTTGCGCGCCTCGTCTGCAACCTCGCCAATGCGCCGGCCGGGCTTGCCGCGCAGCTCCGCGCTCAGTACCAGCGGAACAGGAACCCCACGCTGCTGCCGATCGAGCTTCGCCTGGCGGCGACACCTGTCGCCCTCGATGCGATTCCGCGAGGCGCGCGCGTCGTCATCCGCGCGTCGTGGCGCTCCGAGGACGCCGAGGCCTACGCGCTGTTCGACGTGCAGAACCAGGTCATCGTGACGCGTCGAGAGAGCCTGCGCGTCTCGTGGTTCACGACGGCGGGCAGCTATGCGGAGGACCGCAGCGGAAGGAACGACGACGAGCCCGAGTCGTTCACCGAGAACACGTGGACCGCGCCAGACGAGGCGCGCGTCTCGCATCTCTCGCTCGTGCTCCGCGACGCGCGCGGAGGGATGGACTTCGCGACCCTCGCCGTCACGACGCGCTGAGCTTCACTTCGGACCGGGCGAGGCGCAGTGGCCGTTGATGCAGTCGACACCGGCGGCCGCGCCGCAGCAGTCGGCAGCGACCGCGCACTTCTCGAGCGCTTGCGCGCAGCCGACCGGCTTGTCACTGCACTGGAACGAGGTGGCGCCGTCGGCTTCGCTCACCTGACGGCAGTAGCCGCCGCAGCACTGGTCGCCGGTCTCACACGACTGGCCGTTCGCGTGACAGGCATCGAGCGCCCAGAACGCGCGCATGTTCCCCGTGCCGAGCTCTTGGCCCGGCAAGTAGAACGCCGGGTGGCTGCGGTCCTTGCCCGGCGTGCCCGTGATGTCGATGGCGGCCACCCAGAGCTTCTTCCGCGGGCTCAGCTCGTTGTCGGCCGCGGTCTTTCCCCAGGGATCCTGGGTGTCGGGAATCTGGTTTCCGTAACAACGTCGACTGGTGAAGATCACCCAGAAGTAGCCGCCCGACGCGACGGGTAGAACCGTCGGCTCGAAGTTGAAGTGCGCTTCTGCAGACTCGCCATATGGCAAATACGTAGCGCCATATGCGGTATCGGTACCGGCATATCCGTTGAGCGCCGGGACGTAGAATCGCTGCTTCGCAGCGACGTCGACGAGCTCGATATCGGCATGATGATCCTTCTGGGTGCCGAAGTCGTCACCAGCGTGGAAGACCACGGACTTCGAGTCGGGCAGGAATGCCGGCCAGGCGACAAGGCTGCCTCCGGTCCAGATCGAGCCGAGCGTGGTGAACTTCAACGTGCTCGCGTCGAAGGCCATCGCGCCGAGCGTGTTTCCGTTCAGGTCGGCCACTCGATCATTGAAGACGATGAATTTTCCGTCCGGCGAGAACGAGGGCATCTGCGCCTCGGCGACCGCCGACCAGCCCGTGACTCCGGGCACCGCAAGGCCAGTCTTCGGGTCGAGGAGCGTAGAGTAGGCGCCGCTCGCCGTCGTCAGCCCGCGGATGCCACCGTGCTGGTTGGAGTGGGTCATCATGTACTTCGCGTCCGGCGTGAGCGCGGCGAACGAGAACGCACCCTTGGCCTGCGAGAAGCCAGGGGTGGCAGTGCCCGTGGCATCGACGTTGAAGACACCGCTGTTGAGCGGGTCACCCCCTCCCCATGAAACGCCGCTGGCGATGACGGTGCCGTTCGCGCTGACGCTGTGACACACCGTGCAGCCGCCCTCGATGACCTGCGCGTCGACCGTCGAGCCGGGTCGCACCTTGAGGAGCGCGCCGCTGTTGCCGGCCTGCGGCGTGTTGTACGTGTTGTAGTAGACGGTGCCCTGCAAGCTGGCAGGCGCGATGGTCCACGTCTCGGCGATGGGACCGACGACGACCGTCCCGGTCTTCTTCGTGAGTGAAACCTTGACGGTGTCGATGCCCGACGCGCTGTCCGTGATGGTCTTCCAGCGCGCCTCGGCGAGCTGCACCTGGCCGGGATTCGACGCACCGAAGAACGCGTCATACTGGAAGTGCAGGGACTTGAAGCGAACGAGCGTCTGCGTCGGCGCCGCGCCCGCGAACTGGATGAGCGGCGAGCGAAGGCCGCGCGGAAACACCGTCGCGTCGTACGGGTAGAGCCACTTGAGCGCGGGATCGCCGTTAGGCGGTCCGCCCGCGACGAGGAGCGCTTGGTCGCCGGGTGCCAAACCGTTTGCATCGACCAGCGATACGTTCACGGTCACGGTCGTCGTCGCCTGGCTCGCTCCCGCCGTCGCGACCACGGTGGCGACGCCGCCGACCACGCCGTTCGCGGTGAAGAGGCCGGTTCCGGTGCCGATGGTACCGAGCGTTCCCACGTCGAGCGACCACGACGCCGGCACCTCCTGCTGCGTCCCCTTGAGGTACGCATGGAACTGCTGCGTGACCGGAGCGCCGCTCGCCGTGAGAATGGGATTCGCAGGCGCGATCTCGAACGCTCCGACCGACGCCTCTCCGGCGCCTCCTTCGTTGACGAAGCCGGAGCTGCCAGAGCTGCCGGGGTCGCCGCCGTCGGCTCCGGTGCCATCTCCGAACGTCGAGCCGCTGTCGTTACCGCAGGCCGCGATCGCAGCCCCTGTCCCGAGCGTGACGGCGAGCGCGAACATCCATCGTGTCATGGCAGTCAGTTTACAGGGCGGTTCGTGCTCGTCGAACAAACCTGGCGGTCGGAAGGTAGAACGACATCTCGGCGGGAGTAGGTCCGAGCGTCGGCGCTCAGCTCTTCTGGTTGTAGTTGGTGTTCTCGAGCAGGATCACGTTCGACTTCGACCGGCTCTCGCCGACGCTCGTGATGTACACGGCCGGCTGATCCTGGACGGGGCAGACCTTCTCGCACGCGCCGCAGCCGATGCAGAGGCTCGGGTCGACGTGCGGCCGCTGCAGCTTCACCTGGAGCATGGCGGGCTGCTCGCCGCTCGGGCCGGGCTTGCTGTCGCGGACCGGCGCTTCGACCTCTTCGACCCAGATGGCCTTGGGCGACGTCGGGCAGAACTCCTCGCAGACGATGCAGGGAGTCTGCATGGACCATGGCAGGCAGCGTCCGTGGTCGTAGAATGCGGTGCCGATCTTCACGGGCGGCACGCCGAGACCGAGCTTCTCCTTCTCGGTGATCTTCTGAATGGCGCCGGTCGGGCAGACCTGGCCGCAGAGCACGCACGAGTGCTCGCAGTAGCCGATGCGCGCGATGAGGATCGGCGTCCAGAGGCCCTCGATACCGGCCTCGAACATCGCGGGATGGAGCGCGTTGTTCGGGCACACCTTCATGCACTCGGCGCAGCGGATGCAACGCTCGAGGAACGCGCGCTCCTCGACGGCCCCCGGCGGCCGGATCACCTTCGCGTGGTAGTTGACGTCGAGCGAGTCGGCGATGCGCGCGATCGGGATGAACGCGGCCCCCGCGGCGGTGGTGGCGAGCAGCGTGCGGCGCTGGAGCGCCGGCGCGGAGAGCGCGCTCTTCTTGTTGGGGAGGAAGCGAAATTTGATCACGTCCTCGGGGCACGCGGTCTCGCAGTTGAGGCAGACGTGGCACTCGTCCTGGCGCCACTTCACGCCGCCTTGCGGTGAGTCGGCGCCCTGGCAGTTGACGAGGCACAGGTTGCAATCTGTGCACTTTGCATGGTCCTTCTCCATGCCGAAGAGCGCGAACTTCGCGAACACCCCGAGGAACGCCCCGAGCGGACAGAGCACGCGACACCAGAACCGCGGCACGAAGCGGTTCATGAAGAGGATCGCGACCAGCAGCACGACGATGAGCCAGGTCTGGTGGAAGTAGAACTGGTGCGAGCCCCACACCGCGGAGGCGAGCGCATCCTGGGTGTGATCGGCGGCAGCCTGGATCGGACGGAACGGCACGTCCTGCACGGCGCCCAGGCCGCGATGCGCGACGTACTGCGCGCCGGGGATGACGCCGAGCCCGATGGCGCGGACCGCGATGCAGATGGGATCGAAGAGACCGCCGATGGCGCTGCCCGCGACGGACGCGAGGAGGAACGCGTACATCAGGTAGTACTTCACGTTCTGCCGGCGAAGGTGGGTTCTGTTGGCCTCGACGCGCAGCGCGCCGCGGCCCTTGCGCGACGGCAGGATCCACCCGAAGAAGTGGTGGAGCGTACCGAACGGACAGATCCAGCCGCAGAACACCCGACCGACGACCAGCGTGAGGCCGAGGAGCCCGACGCTCCAGAGAAGCCCGCGATAGACGGTGTGTGTCGAGAGCACGGTCATCGCACTCACGAACGGATCGGCGAGAAGAAACGCCTCGACCGGCAGCGGCAGCCGCACCGGCGTGTCCGACTTCGCAGCGAAGCTCCCGTGGAAGCCCGTCTGGAAGAGGAAGTACATGAAGAGGACGAAGAACCCGACCTGCGATGCGCGGCGGATCCACACCAGCGTGCGGATGCTCTTGCGCGCGGGGATGCCGGACCCCGGCAGCTTGGGATCGATCTTCTTCTTTTTGGGCCCGCTGCCGGGCAGCCCGATGCCGAGCGCCGACTCGATCGCGGCGGCGCTTGCCTTCTCGGCCGCGGCCATCACCGCCGGGTCCTTCTTCTTGGCGGGAGCAGGAGGGGCAGCAGAAGCGGGAGAAACAGGAGAAGCAGGAGAAACAGCGGCGCCCGCGGGCAGCCACGTCGTCTCGCGGTCGATGGGCTTCACCGCGCCGACCGCGCCCGTCTTCCACGGGATCGGCTCGACGTGCACGTGCGTGTGGTCGACGTCGTGGAGCGCCGCGTGGTCGATCGCCGAGACGTCCAGCTGGACGCCGGCGTGCGGCGTGCCTTGCCCGGAGCCGCGAGACTGGTCCGACGTCGACGCGGACATCAGACCTCCCGGACCCGGAGGTTCTCCCAGTACATGGTGCCGAGACCGCGCTCGTGACCCATCTTGAGATACGGAAGGTTGTCGCGGTGCTGCCCTATCAAGGTCGCACCGAACGCGTCGGCGGCCACCTGATCGACCGTGGCGAACACGGTGTTCATCACCTTGGTGTCGTCGATGTTGCCGCCCTGCGGACCATTACGCATGAGCACGCGCATCGCGTCGACCACGACGAGCGTGGGCCGCATGAACGTCGCGAGGTCGGCGATCGACACGTCGATGTTCTGGTGCAGGCGGTTGCGACGCCCGCCGAGCACGCCGTACCAGTTCTTCATCGCCGCGGTGTACTTGGCGAGGTTGTGATGCTTCGCGACCGGCACGTTGATGACCTTGTCGGCATCGACCAGCGTCGTGAAGATCGGCCACTCGTCGAGGATCTCGCCCTTCATGCGCGTGGTGCGGAAGCGATGCTCGGCGGGGAGCACGACCTCGGCGCCAAGGCCGTAGGCCTTTCGCCAGATGCCGGAGCGCTGGAAGCAGCGGTTGGGGTCGTTGCACGACCCGTCGGCGACGACGACCTTCTTCGCGCCCGCCTCGAACGCCATCTGGATCACGGCGCCGACCACGTCGGGATTGGTATTGGCCGCGTGGATGGGCATGCGATCCCACCCGATGTTCGGCTTCACGACGACGACGTCACCGCGGCTGACGAAGCGCTTCATTCCTCCCATCGCCTCGATGGCGCGGCGAACGAGCTGCTCGGCGGTCGGCTCGGGATCGCCCTCCTTTTGCTTGGCGATGGCGAGCTCGGCGAGCTCCGCGTCGCGCTGCGGACCCGGAGCCATGCGGTAGTCGCGGACCTGCCGCGCGGCGGTCGAGGATGCCGCACCGAAGCCGCCGTGATCCCAGGTCAGCTTGCCGAGCGCGGCGGACGCCGCCAGGACGCCGGCCGACACGCCGATGCGCTTGACGATCTCGCGCCGTGACGGCCGCGCGAACATCGACGAGAGCTCGCGCGGCGGGGGCGAGGACAATCCGCGCGGAGGCGCTTTTTGGTCGTCGGGCTTCGCGGCCATGGAGATCTCTTAGCCTCTTCCTCGGTCGAAAGACAACTCCGCGGGACACTTCGGCTAATCGCGGTTTTGCGCGCGCGAGCATCCGCGGTTCCAGGGCGGTGCCGCAGCACGGTCGCGACGCTGCTGCGGCTGGGCTCTGCACCTGAGATTCCTTCATGGAGACGTCACTTTGACCGCCATGAAAAAGCCTGACACAACGCCGGCTCGAATGGCCGCGGACCGAGAAAGCCGGATCGTCTCGGGGCCGCTCGCGCTCGAGGTCGCACGGTTCGGCATGCCGCTCGCGATCGGCATGGCGCTGCAGACGACCTTCAACCTCGTCGATGCCTACCTGATCGCGCGCCTCCCGGTGGGCGAGGTCGGAGCGGCGGTCGGCGCCATCGGCATCTGCGATCAGGTCGCGGCCCTCGGCACCATCGTGAGCTACGGCGTATCGACCGCGGCCGGCGCGATCCTCTCGCAGCGCAAGGGCGCCGGCGATCACCTCGGCATCCAGCGCGCCGCGTGGCAGTCGATGATCATCGTCGCGGTGCTCAGCCTCTTGCTCGGGCTCATCGGCGGGCTCGGCGCCGGCGTGATCGTCCGGGATCTGATCGGCGCGAAGGGCGAGGTCGCGAAGGTCGCTACGACGTACCTGCGCATCACGACGGCGGGGAGCTTCTCGATCTTCTTCCTGCTGCAGCTCACGAACATCCAGCGCGCGCTCGGCTCCTCGAAGACGCCGGTCGCGCTGCTCGTCGGCGGGAACGTTCTCAACGTGCTCCTCGCGGTGCTCCTCATCTTTGGTCCCGGACCGGCACCGGCGTTCCTGGGATGGGCCGGCTCGATCGCGGCCGCACTCCACATCCCGCGCATGGGCATGGTGGGCGCGGCGTGGGCCACCATCATCGCGCGGTGTCTCGTGCTGGTGCCGAACGTCATCATCCTCGCGCGGCGCTTCGACGTGTTTCCTCCGAAGGGCATGCGAGCTCCGGACTGGCGCGAGCTCGCCCGGATCGCTTCGGTGGCGTGGCCGTCGAGCGCGCAGTTCTTCCTGCGCATCTGCGCCATGATCTTCGTCAACTCGCTCGTCGCGCGCTTTTTCACGACGCAGGAAGATCAGACCGCGACCACGGCGATGGGCCTCGTGTTCCGCCTCGACACGATGGCGCTCTTCGTGGCGATGGGCTGGGGTACGGCGGCGCAGACGTTCGTGGGACAGAACCTCGGCGCGCAGAAGAGCGCGCGTGCGAAGCGCAGTGGCTGGATCACGATGTCCTACGACGGCATCACCAACGTGCTGCTCATCGCAGCTGTGTTCGCTTACGGAGAGGCGATCCTCCGCGTGTTCGACGACGAGGCGGCGCCGGTCTCGATCGCGCTGTCGTACCTGCACGTGGTCGCGCCCTCGTATCTCGCGCTCGGCGCGGGCATCGTGCTCGGCAACGCCATGGCTGGAGCGGGCGCGACCCGCACGACGTTCGCGATCGATGCCGCGGTGATCCTGCTCTTGCAGGTGCCGCTATGCCTCGTCGTGATGGGCGTGATGCACGGCTCGCTCGCGAACCTCTTCGAATGCGTGGCGGTGGTGAACGTCGCGAGCGCGGTCGCGTACTGCGTCATCTATGCGCGCGGGAGCTGGCTGGGCGCGATCGCGCGCACGCGCTGACCTGGTCGGATCCCGTGGATCGCGGCGACGGTGGCTCACCGGCGAACGGCCCCGGCGTGAACTCGATTGCCCACAGACTTGCCGGGAAAACGGCGCTTTTGTGCAGGACCGATCGGTAGGCATACATGTTGCTCCACAGTAGGTGCCTGCCGGTCGAAAGGTCCCGATGCTCGTCGTCTCCAAGTCGCTCGTGTTCTTGCTCGCCGCGTCGATGGCTTCGTTCTCCACGTTCGTCGGGTGCGCTGCGCCGACGGCGGGCGACGAGGGCAGCGCCGGTGATCCGGCTGGCGATCAAGAGGAGGAGCCCGTCGGTCAATCGAACGACGAGCTGCGTTCGACCGTGAGCTGTCAGGAGCGGACCGACCTCGCGTACCACGGCGGCAAGCCGTTCTCGATCCAGGTCATCCACGTGGGCGGCAAGCCGACCACGAAGGCGACCGGCCATGCGTTCTTGAAGATGCAAGCGGCGGCGAATGCCGAAGGCGTGCGGCTGTCGCTGACCAGCGGGTTCCGCACGATGGAGGAGCAGAAGCATCTCTACAGCTGCTACGTGAATCACAGCTGCAACAACGGCAACCTCGCGGCGAAACCGGGCTACTCGAATCACCAGAGCGGCCTGGCGCTCGATGTGTCGACGTCGACGTGGCTCGCACGGAACGCCTCGAAGTTTGGCTTCGTGCGCACCGTCAGCCAGGAGTCGTGGCACTACGAGTATCACGGCAAGGATCCGGGCGGCCCGTGCACGCGTGGCACGTCGAGCGCGGCGGTGGGCTCGGACACGCCGCCGTCGGACGGAAGCGGGGCGACATCGGACCCGGCGCCGGTGGCAGCGTCGGGCGGCCTGAGGTGGTTGGCGCCGACGCAGGACGCGACGCTGAAGAACGGCTTCGTGGTGAAGACGCATGCGACGAAGCCGAGCGTGGTGAAGGTCGTTTACAGCCAGGGCACGCTGGACTTCGGCTCATCGACGAAGGCGTCGGACGACTTCGCGCTCGCGTACACGTTCCAGTACATGGGCGAAAAAACCCTGACCGCGACGGCCTACGACGCGAACGGCGCGATCGTGTCTGTCGACCATGTGGATTTCACGCTGACGCCGTGATTCGAGGCTAGCGAGCGCAGCTCGGCGAGTGCACTGCCGTCGACCGCGAAGCGACCACGAAGCGACCACGAAGCGACCGAGGAGCGCACCTCGTGCCACCTTTGACGGTGAAGTTTGGGCGCGCCTCGTCTAACGTACGAACGCGAGAAGATGGCTAAGGTCTCGCAGGCGGCCAAGATCGGCATCTTCGTCGTGGTGACGGCGGGAGCGGCTTATCTCGTCCTCAAGACCATCGGCACGCAGGTCGGCACCGGCAAGAGCTACGTCGTCCACGGGTACATCAAGGACGCGACCGGCATCGCCAAGCACTCGCGCGTGGCCATCGCCGGCATCCCGGTCGGGCAGATCGACGACATCCGACTCGAGAACGGTCAGGCCCGCGTCGACATCCGCATCAACGGGGACGTGAAGCTCCACGAGAACGCGCGACTCGGCGTGAAGAGCGCTTCGCTCCTCGGCGAGAACATCATCGTGCTCACCGAAGGCATCGGCGAGCCGGACAAGAAGAACGGCGACGAGATCCTCACCATGCCGGAGGCGCGCTCCGTCGAGGACCTCAAGGAGACCGTCGGACGCATCGCGGACCTCGTCGAGAAGGTCGCGCAGCAGCTCGCGGCCTCGGTCGGCAGCGAGGAGGGCGGCCGCAACCTCTCCGCGATCCTCAAGAACCTCGCCGACGCGACCGACGCCATCAACCTCACGGTGCGCGATAACCGCACCGTCATCCACGACACGCTCGAGAACGTGAACCACATCACGCTCACGAGCGGCCCGGAGCTCCAGAAGATCCTCCTCAACGTCCGCGTCATCACCGAGGACGTGAAGGGCCTGCTCGCCGCACAAGGCGAGGGCGGGAAGGGCGGCGAGCTGCGCGAGACCGCCGAGCGCATCAACCGCGCGAGCAAGAGCCTCGAGAGCGCGCTCGGCCACATCGACAGCGTCGCCGGTCGCGTCGATCGCGGCGAAGGGTCCATCGGCCGTCTCTCCAAGGACGAGGCTCTGATCAACGAGGTGCAAGGCGTGGTCGAGGGCGTAAACGACTACGTCGACGGCATTCGCCGCCTGCAGACCATCGTCGGCCTCCGCAGCGATTACAATTTTCTCTCGAACACCATCAAGAGCTACGTCGAGCTCCGGCTGCAGCCCCGCGAGGACAAGTATTACGTCATCGAGCTGATCAACGATCCGCGCGGCAAGACGACCTTCACGCAGACCGATACCGACACGACGAACCCCACGCAGCCCGCCCACTTCCGGACGGTCCAGACGACCACCACCGACGCGTTCCGCTTCACGATCCAGTTCGCGCGCCGCATCGGGCCGTTCACGGGTCGCTTCGGCATCAAGGAGTCGACAGGCGGCATCGGTCTCGACACGCACCTCCTCTCGAACCGCTTCGAGGTGGTGCAGGACCTCTTCGGCTTCGGCGAGGAGATCAAGCCTCGCTATCGCCTCTACCTCGGCTACGAGTTCATTCACCGGCTCTGGCTGCTCGGCGGCGTCGATCACATCTTCCTGCCCGAGCGCCGCGACTACTTCCTAGGCTTGCAGCTCCGCTTCACGGACGACGACCTCAAGACGATCCTCCCCTTCTCGGGCGGAGCGACCGCCGCGGGCAAGTAGTCACGGCGTGGCGTCGTAGATCGCGGTCGAACGCCTTGACCGACAGCTCCTTCGCCTCGATGGCAGCTTCCACGGTTCACGCCGCCGGAAAACGCTAGCGCCAGGTCGCGAGGCCGGCGGCGACCAGGATCTCGAGGCCGCGCAGCACGTCTCCGGCGCCGAGACCGCTGCTCCGCGCCGCGGCCTTCAGGATATCGCGCAGCTGCGTGGGCTGCTGAATGAGCGACTGCACGCGCGTGACCAGCCCTGGCCAGATCACGTTTTCGAGGGCAGCGCTCTCGGCGCCGTCTCGCCGAGCCACGATCTGATCGAGGCGATGGCGATGCTCGTCCATCGGTGAGTCGCCGGGCTTCGCCGCTTCGAGGCCCGCGAGCATGAGCGTGGGCAGGTCGAGGTCGAGCGGGAACTCCACCGGCGGCGCCGTCTGACCGCGATAGAACGTCACCGATCCGGCGCGCCACAAGAAGAGGTCCGCGACGCGATCGCGGCCCTGCTCCCGGATCGCGCGGAAGATGTCGACCGGCCCGACGAGGCCCATCGAGATGAGTGTGTCGCCCATACGGCCGCCGTAGCGAGGCAGCACGGCGAGGGCGAGATCGAGCTCCTCGCGTTCGAGCTTTCCGCGCCTGACGAGGTACTCGCCCAGCAGCTCGCTCGCGTTGCTCGACGCTACGTGATGCAGCTTGCCGGCGACGAAGTAGAGCTCCTTGCGCGCGCCGCCGGGGCTGCCCCCACCTGGCCCGCCCGGGCTGCCTCCGCCTGCCCCGCCGTCGCTCGCGTCGTCACCGCGCTCCGCGAAGAGGACGCCGGTCTCGCGCTGCGCCAGCACGCGCATCAGCGTGGCGAGCATCGAGACGTTGCCGAGCAGATCCTGAAAATCCGGCGCGCCCGGACCAGCCAGCTTGCCGGTCGTCGCGCTGGGCGGAGGGAAGAACCGCGCGAACTCCTCGATCTCCTCGACGTCCGTGAAGCCGCGACCGACGAAGTCGACCTTGTCTCCGCGCTGCAGGTTTCCGGTGGCGAGCGCCTCCATCAGGCGAGCGAACGTCCACGGGCCTAGCTTCTCGCCGTTCTCGCGGAGCACCCACGACGGAAGGAGCTCGTACTCCTCGGTCTTCCGCTCGGGCCCACCGCTCGGGCCGAGATCGTTCGGCAGCTCGGACTGCGGTGACGGCCCGCGCTGTGGCGGCGCCGTGGGCGCGGCCGGCGCCGGCGGTCGTCGTGGCGGCATCGGCTGGAGACCGCCCTGCTGCGCGGGCGGGCCTTGCGGG